>JANPEN010000203.1:0-4413 GCA_031422955.1 Acidimicrobiia bacterium | reverse complement strand
TCCCGCGCCATCTACCGCCCACCGTCTCGCCCCGAGGACGCCAACTCGGTCCCGCCCCTCCACCCGGAGCCGCTTACCAACGCCTTGACCCCAGCCCCCGCCACGCCCAGCCACACCAGGAAAGCCCGACGTCGACCGAGCTCACGGCACACCGAAGCCAGCTGAGTACCGCCGGCCTTCCGCGCGAGGCGGCGGCGGGCTTTACAATCGACCCATGAGCCGAGACCAGTGGCAAGAGGCGTACGACAAGGCCCCCCAGCGCAACGCACGCTTCGAGACCATGTCGGGAGAGCCGCTCGATGCGGTGTACGGACCGCGGGACGGGCTGTTCCCCGGTCAGTTTCCCTACACAAGAGGCGTGCACGCCTCGATGTACCGCTCCCGGTTGTGGACCATGCGACTCTTCGCCGGATTCGGTACTCCGGCGGACACCAACCAGCGATTCAAGGCCATCTTGGCCAATGGCGGCGACGGGCTGTCCACCGCATTCGATCTGCCCACCCTCATGGGCCGGGACTCCGACGACCCCCACGCCGAGGGTGAGGTCGGCCGTTGCGGGGTGGCCGTGGACACCCTGGCCGATATGGAGGAGCTCTTCGGGGGCATCGACGTGGGTGACAACACCACCTCCATGACCATCAACTCCCCCGCCGCGGTCATCTTCGCCATGTACATAGCGGCCGCCGAGAAAAAGGGCATCGCCAGGGCCCGCCTGGGCGGCACCCTGCAGAACGACATCCTCAAGGAGTACCAGGCTCAGAAGGAGTTCGTCTTTCCGCCGCGACCCTCCATGCGCCTGGTTCGCGACACCATCACCTTCACCGCCGCGGAGATGCCCCGATGGAACTCGGTGTCCATCTCCGGCTACCACATTCGTGAGGCGGGCAGCACCGCCGCCCAGGAGCTGGCCTTCACCCTGGGCAACGGCTTCGCCTACGTCGAGTTGGCTCAGGCCGCTGGTCTCGATGTCGACGAGTTCGCCCCCCGGTTGAGTTTCTTCTTCAACGCCCATCTCGACTTCTTCGAGGAGATTGCCAAGTACCGGGCGGCCCGGCGCATCTGGGCCCGCTGGATCACGGAGCGCTACGGCGCCAAAGACCCAAAGTCCATGATGATGCGCTTTCACACCCAGACCGCCGGAGTATCCCTCACCGCCCAGCAATCGGAGATCAACGTGGCCCGCACGGCCATCGAGGCCCTGGCTGGCGTACTGGGTGGTACGCAGTCCTTGCACACCAACTCTTTCGACGAAGCCATGGCCCTGCCCACCGATAAGGCCGCCCGCATCGCCCTGCGCACCCAGCAGATCATCGCCCACGAAACCGGCGTGACCAACGTGGCGGATCCCCTGGGCGGATCGTGGTACGTCGAAGCCTTGACCGACGACATCGAGCGTCAAGCCGAGAAGATCTTCGCCAAAATCGACGGGCTAGGTAACGGTTCCCTGTTGGAAGGGGCCTACGAGGGCATCGAGAACGGCTACTACCAGTCTGAGATCGCCGACGCCGCCTACCAGTTCGAGAAGCTGATCAACCGAGGCGAACGCATCGTGGTCGGGGTCAACGCCTTCACCGAAGGCAACGACGAAGCCCAGCCCGACCTGCTCCAGATCACCTCCGAGCAGGAGATGTCCCAGATCAAGCGCCTGCAGGCGACCAGGGCTGATCGCAACGGGGCGGCGGTGGCAGAAACGCTGGCTGCCTTGAAGCTCGATGCTTCCGACCCTGAATGCAACCTCATGCCCTCACTCATCAACGCCGTCAACACCTACGCCACCGAGGGCGAGATCATGAACGCATTGGCCGATGTGTTCGGTCGCTACGTGGAACGCCCCGTCATCTAACGCCCGCCCTCGAACACCGCTTCATGGAACGGCTCACACCCGCTCGCTTGTCGAGGTCGCCCCATCGGTGGAGGTGGGCCCCGGCGAGCGGGTGCGGGTCAACAGCAGCGTGAACGCGGCGAACAACAACAGAGCGCCTGCAGCCACCGGGAGCCGGGCCCCCACCGCCAGATCCCGGTCGAGGGCCACCAGGAAAAACCCCACCCCCGCGCCCACGGCCAACGGGGTGAGAGCCCAACGCTCAATGGACAGCAGCGTTTGGGGGGCCACGTCACCCTGCCCCACCGCCTCCTGGCGACGGGCCGCGAGGAGGCACAAGGCCGCCCCGAGCAGAGTGATGGGCAGGCCAACGCCGAGGCGTAGCGCGGTGGGCAGGTCGATCAGCACCACCACCATGCCAATGAAGGCGGTCAGGCCGCCGAAGCCGAGCAGGACCAGCCGCTCACCCGGGGCGATAGCTTGGGTTCCAGTTTCCTGGGCGGATGTTTCCTGGGCGGATATTTCGTCACGAGAATCGGGCGGCACGGCCACCGCGGTGATGTTACCGACACCAACCCCTTCGGTCGCGGCTATCGGTCAGCTGGTCAGGATCGGGCCGGTATCGACCACCTCGAACGCGGAGCCAGGGATGGTCTTGAGCTGGTTGAGGTCGTTGTCGTTCCAACGGGAATCAGTGGCCCCGGAGATGTACCAGCCCGACCCGTTGTCCGACACGATCATCCCGTAGCGCTTGAGGGCCTCCACGATGATTCGGGCGTCGCCCTTGTAGCCGCTGGAGTCGAAGCTGGCCGGCAAACGGAACCGGGCTCCCATGGGGGGCGCCGAGGCGGTGTTGCCTGCGAAATGGGTGGCCGGATGAACGAAGCCACGTTGAGTGCGCGGCACGGTGAAGCGCAGGGCGTGGGTGATGACCCCTGTGCGTACCTCCTCATAGCGGACCAGACCGGCCAGTATGGGTAGGCCGGCGGCGTCGGCAGAGGTCCAGCCGTCGGGACGCAGCGCGTTGGAGCGCAGATCGAAGGCGGCTCCGTTGGAGGCCACCCAGCCCGAGCTGCCGGGCGTGGCCCTGAACAGCTCGTAGAGCCGGCAGGTGTCCTGTTGTAGGGCGATGGCATGGCGATCGCTACCCCCCTCGACCGGCGTGTCCAGCGGCAGCGGGTAGGGACCGGGGTCGGACTCGTCGCCATAGTCCACGAACGTGGTCGGCGTCAGCGCCTCATCGGCACCCACCACCGTGAACGGAATGCCGTAAGAAGGGTTGGAGCCGAAGTCGGGGTGGACCTTGGTCGCACCCACCGCGCTCACCCACCCGGCCGATTCCGCCCGCACCGGGTAGCCCGAGATGTCGGTGTTCCACGGGTTGGAGGCGGGAAAGACCGGACAACCGGCCAGCATGGTGGGACCAGC
Organism: Acidimicrobiia bacterium; assembly: GCA_031422955.1. Lineage (GTDB taxonomy): Bacteria > Actinomycetota > Acidimicrobiia > Acidimicrobiales > CAIXPF01 > CAIXPF01. The sequence goes on along the minus strand of JANPEN010000203.1, from coordinate 1,163 downwards.
CGCCGCGGCCGGAGGGGCGGCAGCCGGCAACCAGCCGGCCAAGTCCACTACCAGATGGGAACGTCCGCTGGTGTACAGGCAGACTTCGCCGGCCGCCCCGATTTGGGCCAACACCAGGTTGGGGACGGTCTGACCAGGGCTCATGTTGACATTGGAGGCGTTGGGTCGTGCTCTTCCGCAGGGAAAGGCGGTCACGAAGCCGCCCTCCTCGGGCTCGGTCACCGTCACGTTAAGGATGGCGGCCGCGCTGGCTGCGGGGACACCGCCCCGCCCGGTTACCGCCAAGGTGAGGTACACCCCGCCGCGGATTTTGCCTACCCCCGCCAGCCGGTTGTCCACGGTGACCCCGCCGGGCACCCGGGTGTCGGCCAAGCGTTGCGGGCTGATGGTCTTCAGCACCGATCCGGCCGGCATCCAGCCGGTGACATCCACCACCAGGTGGGCCGCTACCGAGCTGAACAAGCAGATGGAGCCACCCGAACCGATCCCAGTCATGACCAGGTTGGCCACCGTCTGACCGCCACTGAAGTTCACGTTGGAGGCCAGAGGAAAGGGCTGGCCGCACGGATACACGGTGACATAGCCGGGGCCCACCGGCTCCGTCACCGTTACGTTGGCGACCACCCCTTCGGCGCTGGCGGGGACCCCGGCCCGGCCGGCCACGATCACCTCGAGCATCTGGAGCGGGCCCCCGCCGGCCCCCAACCCATCGACGGTGAAGGCACCGGGTCGGGTGTCGGCCAATCGAGCTGGGGTGCTGGCCACGATGGGTGCGCCCGGACCGAACCAACCGAGCAGATCGACCACCACGTGCACCGCGCTCGTGCTGTAGACACATAACGCCCCCGACCCCAGTTGCACGGTGACCAGGTTGGCCACCGTGGTGGCGGCGGCGTAGTTCAGGTTGGAAGCCCAGGGTGGGGCTTGGCCGCAGGGGTACACGGTGACGAACCCCTCGGCGTCGGCCCCCGTCACGGTGACGTTGGCGGTCACCGCAGCGGCATCGCTGGGCACGCCAAACCTTCCGCTCACCGGCACGGCCAACTGCGTCGTGGCCCCCCCGCCGGCCACCTGCCCGTCGGCGGTGCCCGACCCCGGCCGGGTGTCGGCCAGGCGGGTGGGGTTCACGGCCTGGAACGGTGCGCTGGCCGCAGCATGGGCCG
>JANPEN010000202.1:0-9153 GCA_031422955.1 Acidimicrobiia bacterium | reverse complement strand
GGGGGGGGGGGGGGGGGGCCTCCCCCCCCCCGCCCGCGCCCTGTGGGCCCGGGGGGGCGGCCCCCGCCGCCGCCAATGGACCGAGCTGGGCCATGGGTCGGCCGTCGACGGTGATGACAATGCGTTCGCCCTCCGCCGCTCGACGGACTGCGCCGGCGACCTGATTGCGTAACTCTCGCACTCCGAGCGTGGCCAGGCCCGTCGTCGGAGGCTCTCTGGACTCCCGCAGATGCTCGTTGGCCCGGTCGCGGCAGGCGACGCACAAGAAATGGCCGTGGTCGGACTGGCCGGCGATGAGGCGGTCCACCTCGTCGCCGGGCTGGCCGCACGAGCTGCACATCAGGACGGGAGCAGCGGCCATACCGCCTACTGTAGCACCTGTGTACACACGTCGATTCGACGGCGATTCGGTGGGAGATTTAGCGTCCCTGACCATGAACTTTGCCTTCTCCGAAGAGCAGGAAGAACTCCGCAAGGTGGTCAAGGCGTTCCTCGACGCCAAGTCACCCGAGGCGGAGGTCCGCAAGCAGATGGACACCACCGAGGGCTACGACCGCGCCGTCTGGAAGCAGATGGGCGACGAGATGGGTCTGCAGGGCCTCATCGTGCCCGAGAGCTACGGTGGTTCCGGCTACAGCTACATCGAGCTGGGAGTGGTGCTAGAGGAGATGGGCAAGTCGCTGCTGTGTGCCCCCTTCTTCGCTACGGTGGCCCTGGCCGCCAACGCCCTGCTCCAGGGCGGTAGCGAAGCGGCCAAGAGCGAGTACTTGCCCGGTATTGCCTCGGGCGCCACCATCGCCACGGTTGCGTTCACCGAGGAAAACGGTCGCTGGGACGAGGCCGGGGTCACCATGGCTGAAGCGGGCGGCAAGCTTTCCGGCACCAAGAGCTTTGTCATCGACGGTCACACCGCGGATCTCGTGCTGGTCCTGGCCAAATCGTCCTCGGGTGGGCTCGGGCTCTACGCAGTGGACGGCAACGCCGCCGGGCTGACCCGCACCGCACTGTCCACCATGGATCAAACCCGCAAGCAGGCCAAGCTCGACTTCAACGGGGTCGAGGCCAAGCTGGTCTCCAAGGACGGCTTCGCTTGGGCCGATTGGTCCACCGTGTTGGACCTGGCCGCAGTGGCCTTGGCCGCCGAGCAAGTCGGCGGCGCCCAGCGCTGTCTGGACATGGCCGTCGAGTACGCCAAGGTGCGGGTGCAGTTCGGTCGCCCGATCGGCTCCTTCCAGGCCATCAAGCACAAGTGCGCCGACATGCTGCTCGAGGTCGAGTCGGCCAAGTCGGCCGCTTACTACGCCATGTGGTGTGCGGCGGAGCTGAACGACGAGCTGGCCTCGGTGGCCTCGCTGTCCAAGGCCTACTGCTCGGAGGCCTACTTCCACGCCTCCGCCGAGAACATCCAGATCCACGGCGGCATCGGCTTTACGTGGGAGCACCCGGCCCATCTGTACTTCAAGCGAGCTAAGAGCTCCGAGCTACTTTTCGGTGACCCCACCTACCACCGCGAGTTGCTGGCCCAGCGCATCGGCATCTGATTCCTCGCTCCCGATAACCCGGGTCGGGGGCGCCGCCCTCGCCCTCGTCCCGGTCATTCGGGTCCGCTCCCTGCGCCTAGGTTGACGCGATGATCTTGGTTCTCGTGGTCATTGGCGTGGTGGTGGTGTTGGCCATTGCCGTGCTGGCGGTCGGGACGGTGGTGGCTCGTCTCGGACCCGAGCCCGCCCGTCAGGTCTTCGAACACGACGAGGCGCTGGCTTTCGTGGTCGAAGCACTGCCGGCCGAGCTCACCGCCCAGCTCTCCTTTGAAGATGTGGGGCGTATCCTCCGGTTGCATTTGGACTTCCTGCACCGCCAAGGCGTGGCTCGCAGCGGGGGCGATCTGCCCGCCGGCGAGGAGGCAGTGGTGGTGGAGGTCAGTGAAGGGGTGGCCTACGTTCTGCGCCGGGCCGCCCTGGTGGATTTTCGACCAGCGCAGGACCACGTGGCTGAGGTAGTCGCCGCTCAGCTCGCCTACTTCGAGGCCATCGGCGCCCTCGAGGAGGTCGATCGTCCTGAGCCTGACGGTCCTACGCCTGACGGTCCTGAACCTGAGACCGGCTGAGTTCTCGACAAAAAACCCTCGACGAAACGTCACCGGTGCTGCAAGACTTCTCCTACCGAAGAAGGGAGGTGGTCCAGCTGAGCGGTAAACGTATTGGGACCTCGGAGGTGGCTGGCCGCTAGCGCGGCCGCTGGACCACCTGGCGAGTCCACGCCAGTCACCCGTATCCCCACGTCCGGCTCATGGTCCCGTCCGGTACAAACACGTGGAGTTGCGAACCAACCAGTCAAGATGCTTCGTCGACCTCGGTCAATGAGGCCTCGAGGAATTGCTTCAGCGGGGAGGTTTCGGCCTCCCCGCTGTCGCGTCCTGGCTCAAGCGGCCCATAATGACCGGCCATGGAACGCCCGGTCCGCTTCGAACACCATCGATACCTCGGTGACAAACGTACCCAGGTGGTGTACGACGTCGATTTACTCGAGGAATCGGCCGCTCCGCAGCTGGCTGAACTGTTGGCGGCGGAGACCTTCACCTGTTTCAACCCCGACACGCTGGCCGAAGCGGCCAATCGCGGGTATCGACCTTGGAAGGGGCAGCGGCCGAGCTGATCGGGCCCGTACCTCCGACGTGCAGATCAGCTTTCCATCCGGTGACCTCGTCCTGGCCGGGCACTTGGCCGTGCCCACTGGGGCCCACCAACCCCGGCCCGGTCTGGTGCTGTGCCACGGCTTTCCCTCGGTAGCGGGGGCGGGTTCGGTGGTGTTGGCCACGCTGCCTTCGCTGGCGGATCGGCTGGCCGCTTCGCCGGGGTGGATCTGTCTCGCTTTCGCTTCTCGTGGCTGTCGACCTTCTGAAGGAGAGTTTTCCCTGGGCGGGTGGCTGGCCGACGTGGCCGCCGCGGTGGTTGAGCTTCGTCGGCAGCCCGATGTGGTGGACGTGTGGTTGGCTGGCTTCGGTCGAGGGGGGGCCCTGGCCATTTGCGCGGCCGCCCAAGACCCCAGCATCCGAGGCGTGATCGCTTTCGCCCCTCCGGCGGATTTCGACGACTGGGCCAGCCAGCCTCGCCGATTGCTGGAGTTCGCCCGCCGCGCCGGGGTCGTGCACGATCCCAACTTCCCTCGACATTTCGACGAGTGGAGCGCCCAGCTCCGCGAGGTCCGGGCGGTGGCCTGTGCCGAGGCGTTGCATCCCCGCCCGTTGATGGTGGTCCACGGCTTGGCCGATGTGGATGTGCCGGTGTTCGACGCCAGGGTCATCGTCGACGCCCACTCCTCCGCGGATCTTCGGGTCATTGCCGGGGCGTCCCACGATCTGCGCCTCGACCCGCGGGCGTTGGCGGTGTTGGTGGGCTGGTTGGACCGCCAGTGGAACCAGTCCCAGGCCCACCCGCCCCAGTGAGGCGGACCACCCATAGGGCGGGCCCACCCGTGTGGGGTCAGTCGGCTTTGCCCTTGCCGGCCTGGCGTTGGGCTTGTTTCCAGGATCGGACCGCGGCGAGGGTCTGGGGAGAGGAGATGTCGGCCGCGGTGCGGGGCTGATCGTCGCCGAAGGGGGCGCACACCGCCTGCCAACCGGCCGGCTGGACGCCGTACTTCTTGGCCAGCACGGCGATGAAGATGCGGGCCTTCTCGTCGGCAAAACCGGTGAGCCGACACAATCGCTGATGCGCGGTGGCAGCGTCGGTGCCGGCCCACAGCGCTTCGATGTCGCCGCCGTAGTCCTGCTCGATGCTGCAGCACACGGCGTGTACCCGGCGGGCCATCACGGCAGGGAAGCGGTGCAGGGCCGGTTTGGCCACGAACGCCGCCACCAGGTCTGCCTCGGCCATGGCGGCGATGGTGGCCACCCCCCAGGCCGGTCCCAAGCGTTGGTGCAACCGGGCCGGCGCGGCGAAGGCCCACTCGATGGGAACCTGCTGGTCGAGCAGCATCCCGACCAGCAGGGCCAGGCGATCTTGGGCCAGCAAGGCGTCGGCCTCGGCGTCACCGGTCAGAAAGAACGCGTGATCGGAGCCAACAGGTCCGCCCCGCGGGCCGGGCCGGCGCGGTGAGCCTGCCATCTCAAGGGCCGTGGGCAGGGCTGCGCTCCAAGCCCAGGGCAGCGCAGTAGAGCTGGGTCAAGGTCTCCACCGCCGGGTCTTCTTCGAACGGCTCGCCCAGGACCAACCAGACGAAGGCGAACCGGTCGACCATGGAGCCAAGGGCGTTGGCGGCGTAATAGGCATCGATATGGGAGGCGATCTGACCGTCGGCCTGGAGACCTCGGATCCATTCCTCGGCCCGTTTCACCCAGGCGTAGCGGGCCTCCAGGCGGATCTTGCGCACGTCGGCATCGAGCACCGCGGCCTGCTCAAGCACGCCCATGAGCCGAGCGTTGCGGCGATAGGCCCACAGATAGCCCCGGTTGGCTCGCTCGATGCGGGCGGCGGGACTGGTGCCCAGCACTGGCACGCTGCGGGCTTGGGCCATGAAGTCGCTGACCAGCATGCCCACCACCTCCCGGAACAGCTCGTGCTTGGACTCGAAGTAGGTGTAGAAGGTCCCGTGAGCGACGTTGGCGGCGCTGGTGATGTCGCCAATCCGGGTGTCGACGTAGCCCTTCTCCTCGAAAACCTTCCTGGCCGCCTCGATGAGTTGCGCCCGGGTGCGCCGACCACGCTGGGTGACAGGCTCGGGTGACGCGGCCCGATGAGCGCCGCCAACTTCGCTCGGGTCCACCACGCCGGCCTCTCCCATAGCTGCGTGACGCTAGTGCCTCCTCGCCGGGGCTAGCTCGATCTGGCAAACTCGCCGATCGTGAGCCAGCCGAGCAGGACCGTGGTGTACACCGATGGTGCCTGTAGCGGGAACCCCGGGCCCGGTGGTTGGGGTTGGGTGGTGGTCGAAGGGGCCTTCGCGAACGGCTCGGAGCCCCACTCCACCAATCAACGCATGGAGATCACCGCTGCTTGGCGGGCGGTCGAGGCGCTCGAAGGTCCTTTGGAGGTCCGCAGCGATTCCACCTACGTGGTCAACTGCTTCCGGGACCGCTGGTGGGAAGGCTGGTTGGCTCGCAACTGGCACAACAGCGCCCGCAAGCCGGTGGCCAACCGCGATCTGTGGGAACCGTTCATCCAGCTGGTCCAGCGCCGAAATGACGTGGTGTTCACCTGGGTCAAGGGCCATGGCAGCGACCCCTGGAACGACAGGGCCGACCGGCTGGCGGTTGAGGCGATGCGGGCCCAGAGCAGTCGCTCGGGGCCAGCCACGCCCGGTGACCTGGGTCCGGCCGATCAAGTCAGCTCAGTGTCACGCCCGGCCGATCAGGCCGGTGTCCTCGGCCACCCAGTGGCGGTGCTTGGCCATCAACCACCCGAGATCGGCGGCTTCGAGGCCAACCCGTGGGCGGACGCAGTGCGGGCTCGACTAAGGGACATCCTGGCCGCCAAGGCCGCCATCACCGAGGATCTGGTGGTGGTCAGCGGTCTGCGTCTGGGCAGCGAGCAGCTGGGGGCAGAAGCGGCCCTCGAGGCTGGCTTACCGCTGGTGGTGGTGCTGCCTTATCCCGACCCCGATGCCCGCTGGCCGGCTGCGTCACGTCGCCGTTTCGCGCAGCTCTGCCAGGCCGCGGTCGAAGTGGTGGTGCTGTCCAAACAGACGCCGAGTACCCCCGCCAGGGCGGGGGCGGCCATGAATCGGCGCGACGCCTGGCTGGCCCGCCAGTGCCGGGAGGCGATTCTGGTGTGGGACGGGCAGGACGATCGCCTGGCCCGGCTGCACCGATCGCTGGTCGATCACCTCGGTGAAGACGTGTGGGTGCTCGACCCTCGGGAGGTCAGATGAACGAAGCCGGCCGGTTGGTGGAGGATTTGGCCCACCTCGGCTTGATTGTCGAGGAGGGCGTACAAGCCAGTTGGTTGGCCGCCCTGGAACGGGTCAAGGCCGAGTTGGGGGAGGGCATCGCCGCTCGGGCCATGGTCCACGAATCCCAGGAGACGCCTTCCGAGGCGACAGGCCCGGCTGAACGCCGGTCTGGGGTGGACCAGTCTGGTGAGCACCCGTCTGCGGATGACAGCCCGTGGGTGTGGCGGCCGGATCAGCCGCTCGCCCCCACCGGCAGTGGTCCTCTGGACGGGATCGGTTTCGCGGTCAAGGACTTGCTGGCCGTGGCCGGCCGGCCCCTGCGGGCCGGCAGCCGGGTTCGGGCCGACGCTCCGGTGGAGCCGACTGATGCGGCCGTGGTGGCCTCGTTGCGGGCGGCGGGAGCGGCGCTGGTGGGCACGACCAAGCTGCACGAGTTCGCCTTCGGGGTGACTGGCATCAATACCTTCGAGGGCAGCGCAGCCAACCCGGCCGCCCCCGGTCGGGTGACGGGTGGGTCCAGCTCCGGTTCGGCCGCCGCGGTGGCCGCGGGGGAGGTCGACTTCGCTCTCGGCACCGATACGGGGGGATCTTGTCGCATCCCCGCGGCTTGCTGCGCGGTGGTCGGTTTCAAGCCCAGCTTCGGCTTGGTGGACAATGACGGGGTGTTTCCCCTCGCCCCTTCCCTCGATCATGTGGGCTGGCTGGCCGTTGATGTGGCCATGGCCAGGCGGGTGGCGGAGGCGTTGGGGGTGGTGGCGGTGTTGGGAGAGGGACTCACGCCGAGCGCAGCCACCGACATGGGCCAGCGGCCCCGGAAGCTGGGGGTGGCGCGTCGGGCTGTGGATGCGGCCGATACTGATGTGCGCGAGGCCTTCGCGGAGGTGGAGCGGGTGCTAGGGGCCCGCGGCTGGGAGCTGGTCGAGGTCGATTGGCCCGGCGCCGAGGAGGCCTTTGCTGCCTCCACCGCCATCTTGTTCACGGAGGCGGCCTACGTGCACCGGGCCGCGCTGCCCCGTGAGCCGTTGGCCTACGGCGCCGACGTGCGGGCCCGGCTGGTCCAGGGGCGGATGTTCGACCTGGCCACCTACCTGCGGGCCCGCGAACGTCGAGATCGCTTACGGGCCAGGAGCGCGGCCGTGTTGGCGAAGGTCACCGCCGTCATCGGGCCTACCGTGAGCGTGGTACCACCCCTCATCGAGTTGGCCAGCGACCCGGCGGTGGCTTCTCGATTGGTGGCCACCACCCGCCTGGCCAACGTCACCGGCTTTCCTGCCATCAGCGTGCCCGTACCCAACCGGACCCTACCGGTGGGTATCCAGATCGAAGCGGCCCACGACGAGACCGTCTTCATCGTCGCCGCCGCCCTCGAAGCGGCCCTACGGCGAGCCGGCTGAGTTGGCTCATTTGGCTCAGTTGGCTTTATTTTCGGCCAGGCGGGCCAGGTTTTCGAGGGTTCGTTCCATGTTTCCCACGTGTTTGGCGGGATAGCCCATGAGCTCGATGAAGGGTGGGAACTTGGCGCTGGACCAATCGAAGGTCTCCGTCACTCGGGTGGCGTCGCCCAGCGGTTCCAGTTCGTAACGCCAACGGTGGCCCCCGAAATGGGCCCAGGCCAACCGGTGGCCGGCCTCGTATTCGACCACCTTGGAAGCGATGCGGTAGGGGATACCGAGGCGCATGTCCATACCGAAACGGTCGCCCAGGGTGAGGTGGGTGCTGGCCTGGCGGGATCCCTTCACCGTGCCCGAACCGTCCATGGCGGCGTGTTGGGTCGGGTCATCAATGATGGCGAAGATCGCTTCCGGGGACGCTTCAATGGTGCGAGACACCGAAACCTTGCGTTCTTTGGCCATGGAGAGACCTTTCGGGGGTCGTCGGCTGGCCGATGACCGGTTGGTCGCGACCACTGGACATTCTGACCCAGCAAAATCGCGTCAGCCGATTCGCACCCCCTGGCTACGGTTGTCCGATGATCCGCCCCGACACCAAGGACTGGACCTGGGTGCTGCAGCGCCCCTGCCCCGACTGCCGGTTTGACGCCACCGCCGCCGCGGCCAACGAGGTGGCCGAACTGGTTCGAGCCAACGGCTGGGAATGGCAGCTGCTGCTAGCCGCGGGGGTGATCAAGGCGGGCCGGCCCAACGAGCACACGTGGTCGAGCCTGGAGTACGCCTGTCATGGGCGCGACGTCTATCGGCGCTACGACGAGCGCATCACGCTGATGTTGGCGAAAGCGGACCCCCTCTTCGCCAACTGGGATCAAGACGCCACCGCGCTTGAGGATCGATATGAGCAACAGGATCCCGCCGTAGTGGTGGCGGAACTGGTGGCCGCGGCCGACGTTGTTGCCGGCCGACTCGAGCGCATCACCGATCGGCAATGGTCACGACCGGGGCGACGTTCGGACGGGGCCTCCTTCAGCATCGCTTCCCTCGCCCTCTACATGGTCCACGACCCGATCCACCACATCTGGGATGTCACCAGCTCGGCGCAACCCGGCTGAATCGTGGCTACTTGGCCAGCACCGCCTGCAGGGCCGAAGCCAGGTCGGGGTGGTGGAACGGGTAGCCGGCGTCGAGAAGCGCCTGGGGTGACACCCGGGCCGAGGTGAACAGCAAGGCGTCGGCCAGCTCCGCCCCCAGCAGCAGACGGGGCCCGAAGCGGGGGATTGGCAGCAGGGCGGGGCGATGCACCGCAGCGGCCAGGGCTCGGGTCAACTCGGCGTTGGTGGCGGGGTTGGGGGCGGTCAGGTTCACCGCTCCCCGCACCTCGTTGGTCAACAGAAACGCCATGGCCTCGACCTCGTCCTGGAGGGAGATCCAGCTCCAGTAGTCACGTCCCGAGCCCATGCGGCCACCCAGACCGAAGCGGAACAACGGCAACATCTTGGCCAACGCCCCCCCGGCACGGTCCAGCACGATCCCGGTGCGCAGGTGGGCCACCCGCACCCCGGCCTGTTCGGCCGCCGCCGTGGCCGCTTCCCAGGAGAGGCACAACTGGGCCAGAAAGGACCGGCCCGGTTCGGAGGACTCAGTCAGCAGCTGGTCGCCCCGGTCCCCGTAGTAGCCGATGGCGGAACCAGACAAAAGCACCGCGGGTGGGTTGGTCATGGCCGCCATGGTCTCCGCCAGCAACGTTGTCCCCTGGACCCGGCTGTCCGACAGCAGGCGCTTCTGCTCGGCACTCCAGCGGCGGTCCCCGATGCAGTCAAGCGCCCGCTAGCCACCAGCGGCAAAGAGACCAGCGCCGGATTGTTCCGCCGCC
>JANPEN010000201.1:0-12771 GCA_031422955.1 Acidimicrobiia bacterium | reverse complement strand
CCCCGGCATCGACGTCGGGCTCACCCTCACCCAGGTCGATAAGGGGCTCGGTGGCGCGGATGGACCCCGGAGAAATGGCGTAGTACGGAATACGGACCAAGGCGGCGCCGAGCACCCCGATGCACGCCGCCACGGCGAGCGCCCCAAAGATCGTCCAGCGCCGAGCCCGCCGCGTGCCAACCGCTACGCTCGGCGCCGATGGGTGAGGATCCTGATCGTGGCCTTCGGGCGGATCTGTCGTTGTCATCGCCGCAAGGCTCCTCGACTGCTGCTGTGCACGAACCCATCTCCAGCCTGGCCGGTCCGCCCGCCCTGTCAGTGTCGGACCGCTCCGGGTCAGCCCGCTCGCCGCGCTCGGCCGTACGTTCCTGGCAGGAACGACGCCTGGAACGGCTCGCCCGTCCCTTCCCCTCGCCGTGGCGGCGGCTGCGCTCGGCGTTGGGACTGGCCGTCACCGTGCTGTTGCTGGGTGGGCTCATAGCCGCCCTGATCATCGCCAGCCTTATCACCCTGGTGCTCGCCGGCTCCCACCTGGTCGGCGGCTAGCCGTCGTCCAGCGCCACCCGGCCGACCCTGCTACGCCGCTTTCAGCGGCCGACCCTGCTACGCCGCTTTCAGCGGCCGACCCGGCGACGCCGCTTTCAGCGGCCGAACAGCCCGCGGCGGATACCACCGACTTCGGGGGTTTCGCTCGGGGCCGCGGAACTGAAGGAGGGGACCCCCGGTTCGTCATCGCGGTGCTCGTCGTCATGCTCCGCAGTCGGATCGTCGGCAACGCTGGGATCGGAACTGGCGGCGGCGGCCATGGCGGCAGCGGGAACCGGCGGCGGCATGGGCGCGGCCTCGGCGGTCACAGCCGGAGCGGTGAGCAGCGGGGCGCTCGGAGCGGGGTCCGAGGGATCCTCGCCGAAAAACGTCGGGTCGACGGCGGCGGCCGCCGCAGGCAGGGAGCTGGGCGCGGCGGGGGCGACGGCTTCTCGCACCACGGAGCTTGGTGGCGTGGGAGCGCCGTCAGTGTCCAGGTGAACCTGATAGTAAGGCTGGAATCGAAAACTAATCTGCTCCAAGCGGTAGATCCGAGCACTCTCAACGCCTTCGGCGTTGCGCAAGCGCTCGACGAACTCGACGGCGGACACCAGGTCGTCGGTCTGCTGGAAACCAGGCTTCCCGTCGACGCTGCGAAAGATCACCATGTGCGACACGGACGCTTCTCCTTTTTCGAATACAAGTATCGGCGCAGCCGGTCGGCGACTGAACCACTCTCTAGGACTTTTGGCCTACTCGTGATCGAAGACAACCCACCGACCCGACGCCGGATCGTTGCGCTGGCCGGACACCGCGGCCACGCTTCCACCGTACGGGAGTTCCTGGGCGACGCGGACCCCTCCGTTCGGGCAATCGCGCTGGCGTCGTTAGAACGTTGCGGTGCCCTAACTGCCGCCGATCTGCGCACCGGGCTCGCCGATGACTCCCCCACCGTGCGCACCCGTGCCGCCGAGCTGGCCGCCACCCACCCCGACGTGTCCATTCTCGAGACACTGGCCGATCGCCAGCCCCTGGTGCTTGAGATGGCGGCATGGGCGGCCGGCGAGCGACCCACCGATGCCGAGATCGATGCCGTGGTGGAAACGCTCATCGCCCTAGCCGGCGAGCACCGAGACCCACTGGTACGAGAAGCTGCGGTGGCGGCCATCGGATCGCTCGAGGCCCAACCCGGCCGTAAGGCGGTGTTGGCGGCGCTGTCGGACAAGCCCAACATTCGCCGCAGAGCCGTGCTGGCTCTGGTTGCCTTCGAGGGCCCCGACATCGACGAGGCACTGCAACAGGCCACCCAGGACCGTGACTGGCAGGTCAGGGACGCAGCCGAGGAGCTGCTACGCATCACCCAGCCCGACTGACCCCCCGCCGGGTCAGCCCGCCCGATTAGTTGGGGGGGCGGTTGGAGGCGAACACGCTCTTGAGCACGCCCAGCGACTCGATGCAATGACCCGCCCCCAGCACGACGCTCTCCAGCGGCGCATCGACGAGGTGGACGGGAATATCGGTGGCTTCGGCTAGGCGCACATCGAGGCCGCGCAGCAAACTGCCCCCGCCCACCAGGTAAATGCCCCGCGTGATGAGATCACGGGCCAGCTCCGGGGGGGCCGCCCCCAGGCAACGCAGCACCGACTCCACCACTGTGTTGACCTGCTCTTTGATCGCGCCACGCACCTCTTCAGCGGTAAGCACCACGGTGCGGGGTAGGCCGCTGGTCAGTTCCCGACCCCGCACCTCCGCCGACAGCTCGTTGGCCATGGGATAGGCAGAACCGATGGCGATCTTGATGGCCTCGGCCGTGCGCTCGCCGATGGCGATACCGCAGGAACGGCGGATGTGGGCGGCGATGGCGGCGTCGAGATCGAAGCTGCCCACCCGCACCGCTTCCAGCGCCACCCGACCACCGAGAGAGATGAGCGCGGTTTCTGACGTGCCCCCCCCGATGTCGACCACCATGTTGGCGATGGGCTCGCTGATGGGCAGACCCGCGCCGATGGCGGCGGCCATGGGTTGGTCGAGCAGCTGGGCCTCTACGGCACCGGCCCGACGAGCCGCCTCGATCACCGCCCGGCGTTCGACGGGGGTGATCGCAGAGGGCACACAGATCACCACCCGAGGCCGGTTGAACCGGTTCACCCCCGCTCGTTGCAACACGAGGCGGATCATGCGCTGGGTGATGTCGAAATCGGTGATGGCGCCCTTACGCAACGGACGCACCGCCACGATGTTGGACGGTGTTCGCCCGATCATCCTCCAGGCTTCGTGGCCCATGGCCAGCACATCCCCGGTTTGGGTGTTGAGCGCAATAACGGAGGGCTCGTTGAGCACAATGCCCTCGCCCCGGGCGTACACCAAGGTGTTCGCGGTACCGAGGTCGATGGCGAGATCGCGGGCCAGGTGCTAGGACTCCGAGGAGGACCGTCGCCGGTCAGGGGTGGGATCGCGACGCACCGGCCGGCGAGGGCTCGGGGGCACAGGGCCAGGGCGGGCGGTGCCGCTGGAAACCGCCCGGGGCTGGATGGGGAGCGGCTCGACCTGGTCCAGATGGGTCTCCGAGCGGCCGGCCTGGGACTCCGACGGGCGCAAAGCCCGCAGCTCACGACTGAAAAGATCCATCTCTCGCTGCATCGAACGTGGACGGTGACGCACGGCCCACAGCACCAGCGCACCCACGGTGGACAGCCCCACGGCCAGGGCCAGATAGAGAAGATTTCCCATTAGCGTGCGTCTGCCACTTCGTCTGTCTCTACCACCACGTCTGCCGGGTGGGCGATATCGCCGATGTGCTGAGCCTCGAGTCCCCAGCTCTCCCCTTGGGCCCAGCGCTCTCGTTTCCAGATGGGCACCGTGCTCTTCAGCTGGTCGATGCCGAAGGCTGCTGCCTCGAAGGCGGCCTGTCGATGGGGGCTGGAAACGACCACCACCACCGCCGATTCGCCGATGCGTAAGGGGCCCACCCGATGCAGCATGGCCACCCGGCCCACATCTGGCCAACGTCGCCGTAGCTCTTCGTCCAGCACCCTCAACCGGGGCACAACCTGGGACTCGTACGCCTCGTATTCCAACAGCGACACGTCGGTCCGGCCGGCGGCGTGATCCCTGGCGGTCCCGGAGAACAACACCATGGCCCCACAGTTGGGGCGCACCGCCCAGTCTCCCGCCTCATGCACCGGCAGCGGCTGATCGGTTAAGCCGATCCAGGTATCACCGGTGTCGGGAGGTTGCACGGCTCAAGCCTAGAACCACGCGCCCTACGCTGCCGGACCGGAGCGCGACCAAGTCGCTGCCCTGCGGCCCGCGTACCGTCGCCGGAGCACGCTCGGTAGTCTTCGGTCATGCCCGACGACGCCTTCGACGATGACGGCGCCCTCGGGGAGGCAGGCTTCAGCCCACCCTTGCCGCCCGATGATCGCATCTGGCGCCACCCCAGCGAGGTCGGCGGACTGGTGCAGGCCGCCCGACGCCGCCGAGAGGTCACCAACGCCAAGTTGATCGCCTTTGCCGCTACCGCCAGCCTCATCGGTTCCGTCCTTACCGTTGGCGCGTTGGCCGCAGGCGGCGCCTTCGACCGCAACCTGATCGAGCCGCCCGTAGCCGAGGTAACCAAAACCATCCCTGCCAACGCCTTCGCGGTGTCCGCCGGGACCAAATGGCCCGACATCGTGCGCAACCTGGCCCCCTCTCTGGCACGGGTGGAGGGAGCCGGCGAGGCCAGTCCTACGCTGGGCAGCGCCGTCGCCTTCCGCACCACCGCCGAAGGCACCTACTTCGTGACCAGTATGGACCTGCTGCGCAACGTGCAGCGGGTGACCCTTGTCCTCAACGGCGAACGGCGCCGCAAGGGCGAGGTGGTGGCCACCGATCAGTACACCAACCTGGCCGTGGTCAAGGTGAGCGGCGAGCACATCAACCCGCCGAAGTCCGAGACCGACACCGCCGTACAGGTCGGCAGTGATGCAGTGGTGGTGGGTGCTCCCCGAGCCGACGCCCCCTCTCCCACCGTCGCCAAAGCGCTCGTCGGTTCCTTGGACAACAAGGTGACCACCAAGGAAGGCACCGTCGAGGGGCTGTTGCGCACCGATGCCAACATCGCCGCCGAAGCTAAAGGAGCCGCCCTAGTGGACGAGCGGGGCGCGCTGATAGGGATCATGGTGGCCATGAACCAAGACGAGACGGGCGAGGAGCGCTTCGGCTTCGCTCTGCCGGTGGCGACCATGACCGCCACCGCTGACAGTCTGATCGACAGCGGTTTTCCCACCGGCGTGTGGCTGGGCATCGCCGGCAGGGACCTGACGGAGGCCGCGGCCGTGCAACTGGGCGTGGCCGGTGGTGCGGTGCTCGACAACGTGGCCCTCAACAGCCCCGCCTCCGCCTGCGGGTTACTGGCCGGCGACGTCGTGATCAAGCTCAACACAACCGCGGTTAAGTCCCTGACCCGTCTGGTCATGACCCTACGGGAGCTGCGACCCCAGGACACCGTGGCCATCGAGTACGTGCGCAACGGGGCGGTGGAGCGCTGCTACGCCGAGTTGGCCGATCCGCCCGAGGCCGGCGACGACGACGGCGCAAACGCGGCAACCCGCGCCACCATCTCCGCTACGGCGACAGCCACGACCTCAACGACCGCTGCTACACCGGACACCACCGCGGCGGTAACGACCGTGGCGACACCGGCGACCCCACCCGAGCCGGCCAGCCGCTAGCCGCGCGTCCTGGGGCCCGGGGCGCCCGGCCCGAGCGACCCCGCTAGGGACGGTCTGGCATCTACCATCAACGGTTGTGAGCACCCCCGATACGCCGGGTGGCAACAACCCGGACAATCCCTTTTCCGGTATCCCGTTCTTCGCCGACCTGATGCGGATGATGAACGCGCAGAGCATGTCGCCTTGGGATAGCGCGGCGCAGTTGGCCATGTCCATCGCAAGCGGCGGAACCTCCGAGGCCAACGTGGACCCCGGCGATCGCATCGAGCTGGAACGTTTCGCTCGTATCGCCGAAATGCACGTTGAGGCCGTGACCGGGCAAGCGCTGAGCCCCACCGGTACCGAGCTGCGGGTCGTGGCGGCGACCAGGAGCCAATGGGCCCAGCAGGCGCTGCGCGACTACCGCCCGCTGTTCGAGCAGCTCAGCGCCTCGCTCAACCAGCCACCGGCCGCCGCTCCCGGCGACGCCTCCAGTCAGGACAGCGAAGGTACCGGCGATCCGCTGGCATCCATGTTGGGCGGCATGATGCAGATGATGGCACCACTCATGTTGGGGATGACGGCTGGCTCCATGGTCGGCCATCTGGCCGAAAGGGCCCTCGGCACCTACCACCTCCCTCTGCCCCGCCCACCGGCCACTCAGCTGCAACTGATCGTGCCCAACATCGATAGCTTCGCCGCCGAATGGTCCATCGAACGGCCTGAACTGCGTATGTGGGTCTGCCTGTCCGAGCTCGTGCATCACAGCGTGTTGAGCCGACCCCACGTCGCCGAACGGCTCAACACGGCCCTGTCTCGTTACGTCGGCGGGTTCCGGGCCGACCCCACTTCGCTGCAGGACCTGTTGGGGGGCTTCGACCCAACGTCGATGGCGGACCCCGGCAAAGCGGCCGATCTGGGCAAGATCTTCGGGGACCCCACCGCCCTGCTTGGCATCATCCGCTCGCCCCAACAACAAGCCATGCTGCCGGGCCTGGAAGCGATGGTCGCGGCGGTGGTCGGTTACGTCGATCATCAGATGGACGAGCTGGCCCAACGGTTGCTGGGCTCGGCCGGCAGGCTCACCGAGGCGTTGCGCCGGCGGCGGGTCCAAGCCAGCGAAGCCGATCGCTTCGTCGAACGTCTGCTGGGGCTGGAGCTGACCCAAACGACCTACGACCGGGGCGCCGCCTTCGTGGCTGGAGTGGTCGAGCGAGCCGGCGAACACGGCCTGGCCCGGTTGTGGGAGCGAGCCGAGACCCTGCCTACCGCGGCCGAGATCGACGCGCCGGGCTTGTGGCTGGCCCGAATCGAGTTCATCTCCTCCTGAGCGCCAGCGGCGGTTGGTTCAGCCGGCGAGGTCGACGAGGTCGCTACGCCAGGACCCGTCGTCTTCAATGGTCAGCCAGGCGAAGGTGTGGGTTGGCGCTCGGCGGCGTTCGGTGCAAGAGCCGGGATTCAGCAACCATTGCCCGTCTAGCCCCTCAGCCGACAAGGGCAGATGGGAGTGACCGAACACGACGACCGCAGCACCCCGAAAGCGGCGCCCCATCCGACCGGGGCGGCCCTGGGAGGGTCCGCTGTCGTGCAGGACGGCAACCCGCACCCCGCCCAGGTGCAGCTCCAACTGTTCCGGTAGCAGGCCGACCAGCTCATGATCATTGTTGCCTAGCACCGCGTACACAGGGGCGTAGTCGGCGAGATCGGCGAGGACCGAGGGGGTCACGACGTCGCCGGCGTGGACGATGATGTCGGCCTCTGCGGCGGCCAAACGCACGAGGTCGGGCAGTCGCCGAGAACCGCCTCGCTGGATATGCGTGTCAGACAGCACCAGAACTTTCACGTTCAGCAAGGCTTCCGATGCGGATCTTGGGTAGGAGGTGCGACAATTAGCGTAGGGTCGTCCGGCTCGGGCCGAATCGGCGTCGATTCGTTGCGACGCTCGGGCGATCGAGGGTGAGGCGATCGAGGGTCGTGGGGAAGGGCAGGCATCTCCCTGGTCGGCTCCAGCCATTCGTTCGTGGCAGGCCATTCGTTCGTGGCAGGCCATTCGACGATGGAGGTGGCATCGGTGGCGCCAACGCCGGGCGCCGCTCCGGGCGGCCACAGGTCCCTGACCGGGTCGGGACCGCCAGCTGGAACGCCCGCTGAAGCGGCCGGGGCCGGCGGCGATGGCGACACGGGCTCGGACATGGCTCGCAGCACCACCCGGGACAGCCGCGGCGGGGGGGCGCCGGCGGCGATGGCTTGACGGCCCAGCACGAAGCCCACCCCGGTGGCCAGCGCCCCCGCAGCCACGGTGGCGAAGCCCAAGCGGAGGGGGAAGGGCAACAACACCCCGCACAGGGCCCCCACCACCCACAGCAGTTGGAACCGGGCCTCGTTAGCGGCGAAGGCTCGCCCATGATCCGCGTTGGGGGCGTCTCGTTGGACGAGCGAATCGAAGGCCAACTTGGCCGACGCGGACACCAGCGCCACCGCCGCAGCAATAAGGGCGGCGCCCCGCAGGCCGCCCACTAGCGCGCTGATGGTGCCGGCCGCCGCGGTGACGGCGAGGGCACCGCCCAACATCCACTCTTCTGTCAGCACCCGGCGCAGCCGGGGGGCGATGGCCGCACCGGTGATGGCCCCCGCCCCCAAGGGTCCCAGCACCAGGCCGAACTCGAAGGGCGAGGCGTCACGAGCACGCAGCTCGAAAGCGATCCACAAGGTGAGAAAGCCCACGGACGCCCGCAACAGGCCCATGGCCGAGGACGCCACCCGCATTCCAGCCGAGGACAGCTCGGCTCGCTCCTGCACCGAGGCAGGGCCGATGTCTCGCACCGCCACCGCAGCCAGGCGAAAGCCGTTAAAGGTGGCCACTGCGAACAAGACCATGGCCACCGCCACCGCCCAGGACGCACCGCCCAGCTTGGAGGCAAGCACGGCCGGCACCCCGCCTACCGTGGCGGCCAAGGCGGAAAGCACCGCCAGCTTGGAGTTGGAGGCCACCAACGCATCGTCAGAGGCAACCACGGTGGGGAGATAGGCGCTCTTGGCCACCTGGTAGCCCTTGCCCATGACCAACATGGTGAACGCCTCGGGAAAGAGCAGCACCGTGTCGATGTGGGCGACCATCAACAGCGCGGTCACCGCCCTGGCCGCGCAGGTGCCGATCATGATCCACCGGGCACCGCCTCTGGCCCTGTCGATGGCGGGTCCCATGAGGGGAGCGACGATCGAGAACGGCGCCAGGGTCAACAGCAGGTACAGCACTACCCGCCAGCGGGCGGCTTCGTTGTCGAGGTAAAACAACAACGATCCGGCCAGCGCGATGGCCATCGCGCCGTCGCCCGCGGCAGAACCGGCGTGCGTGCGGGCCAGCCGATTAAACGGGGACATCACCGAACGGGTCCGACCGGTAGGCGACGCTGGCAAATCCCGGTCGGGGTGTTGCGCCATGGCCCCATGCTAGGCGGGCACCCCGGGGTGGGATGGCAAGCCACCCCTCGGCGGGCAGGGCGAGCGGCGGGGTTCAGCCGCCGGGAACGTACTTGTAACCCAAACCCCTGATGGTGACGATGCGGGTGGGGTTGGCCGGATCGGGCTCGACCTTGGAGCGCAACCGTTTGATGTGTACATCAAGGGTTTTGGTGTCACCCACGTAGTCCATGCCCCACACCCGGTCAATGAGGGTCTCTCGGGTTAGGACCCGAGCCGCGTTGTCCAGCAGAAGGGAAAGCAATTCGAACTCTTTGAGGGGAAGGGTCACCGGCACACCCCGGATCTCCACCTCGTGGGCTTCGAGATCGACCATGACATCGCCGACGTCGAGACGCTCGGCCGAAGAAAGTTGGCCGTGGCTGTCGCCAGTCGGAAGTCGGCGCATGACCGCCCGGATGCGCGCCACCAACTCGCGCAGGCGGTACGGCTTGGTGACATAGTCGTCGGCTCCGACCTCGAGACCAACCACGGTGTCGATCTCGGAGCCCTTGGCGGTGACCATGATGATGGGCACGTTGGACCGACGGCGCATCTCCCGACACACATCAATGCCCGAGCGTCGAGGCAACATCACATCCAGCAGCACCACGTCGGGGCGTACCTCGTCGAAGCGATCGAGTGCTTCTTGACCGTCGATAGCGACCTCGACCCGAAAACCTTCTCGCTTCAGCCCGATGGTCAGGGCGTCGACGAAGGACTCTTCATCTTCAATGACAAACACCACCGGGTTGCTGTTCAACGTTTAACCTCCTGTTTTAGTTTCGGGGGCCGTGACGGAAAGCGGGTCTTCGGCTGCCAGAGTGAGGGTGAAGGTGGACCCTTCGCCTTCCCGCGAGCTGACCCGAACCGAACCCCCGTGGTTGTGGGCCACGTGACGAACGATGGCCAGGCCCAGACCGGTTCCGCCGGTGCGACGGCTCCGGGCGCGGTCTACCCGATAGAAACGCTCGAACACCCGCTCGAGGTCCTTGGCCGGAATGCCCATGCCCGAATCGATCACCTCCAACACTACCTCCCCCACCCCTGCGCAGCTGCGCACGACGACCACAGAATGAGGATCCGAATACTTCACCGCATTCTCTAAAAGGTTGTACACCGCAGAAACGAGTTGGCGTCGATCGCCGAGGACATCGACGTCGGGTTCTAAAAGGTCGACCTTGATATCGATGCCCTGAGCACCAGCCGCCTGTTGCATCCTGGCGACAGCTTCCTCCACCACTGCCACCACCTCAATGGGCTCACGCACGGGGCCGTCGTCGGCTTCTATGCGCGACAACAACAACAAATCATCCACCGTTGAACCTACGCGCAAGGCCTCGATGTGGAGGCGCTGGCACAATCGGGCCAGGACCTCCAGATCGGTTTCCGCTTGCATGGTTTCGATCTGCATGGTTTCGGCCAGCAAGGCCAAGGCACCGATCGGGGTTTTCAACTCGTGGCTGATGTTGGCTACGAAGTCGCGCCGCACCTCCTCCAGCCGACGGCGCTCGGAGATGTCCTCCACCACCACCAATCGATCACCGTCATCCAAACGCCGCACGGCCAAGTCGTAGCTCCGCCGGGGCGGGCCAACCAGGTTCACCCCGCGGCTGGCGGCGTGGGCCTCGTTGTGGGCCATCTCGGCCAAGAGTTCGCGTACTGCCTCCATAACCAGGGCGTCACCGTGACGCCCGCTGAGCAGACGCTGGCCGCCCCGATTGGCGGCGCGAACGTCATCGTGGTCGTCGTAGAGGATGACGGCCGCACTGAATCCTTCCAGCACCCCACGCAGCCGGTCCTGCACCCGGGCGACAGAGGCCGCCTGAGCCCGGGCTGTGTCGATGGCCCGATCAAGTAAAGCGAGCTGCTGGGTGAGGCTCTGGGCCCCAATCGGCTGATGGTCCCCGAGCAACCGCGACAGCCGATGACGGCAGAGACGGGTTTGGCACACCGCGCCCAGCCCGAAACCCGCCACCGCCATCCCAATGAGCAGCAGGACCACGCTCACCGGCGGGCAACCCGCACCGGCGCCATGTCAGGTCGGCTCAGGCGCGGTCATGGCGTTCACGGCCTCGGCCTGTTCCCGTTCCCGTTCCCGGATACGGGCCGCTCCTGGGTGTTCACGCTGCTCGCCGGAGGCCATGAAGGAAACCCGCTCGCCGATGTTCACGGCATGGTCCCCGATGCGCTCGTAGTAGCGGGCGATGAGGGCCAGTTGCACGGCTGGTTGCAGCGCCAGGGCGGCGTGGTGGTGGGCCTCGAACATGGCTTCGACGAACTCAGCTTGAAGTTGATCGAGGCGGTTGTCGATATCGTCGAGGGCAGCGCCCAGGGGTCCGTTGTTGTCGACGTAGGCGTCGATGGCTAGCCGGGTGATGCGAACCGCCTCCTCGCTCATCTGGCTGATGATGCCCCGAAGTCGCGGTGGGATCTCATGACCGTAGATGCGCCGGGCCCCTTTGCAGATGTTGACGGCCAGATCGGCGGAACGCTCCAGATCGGAGTTGATTCGCATGCTGGCGGCCAGGACCCGAAGATCCGCGGCCATCGGCGCCTGGAGGGCTAACAATCGGAAGCACCGGTCTTCAATGGAGAGGGACAGCACGTCGATGTCGTCGTCGTGGTCAATGATGTCCTGGGCCATGACCATGTCGGCCTCGAGCAAGGCGTCGGTGGCCCGGGTCATCATCTCGGTGGCCATGGCGGCCATACGCACCATGTCCGCCCGCACGTCATCCAGGTCACGATGGAACGACTTTCGGATTTCTTCTGGCATCGAGCACGTCCTTCCTCTGAAACCTAACGATACGTCCTTGGCTCACCCGAAACGCCCTGTGACATAGTTCTCGGTGCGTTCGTCGGAGGGATTAGAGAAAATCTTCTCGGTGGCGTCGTATTCCACTAGCACGCCGGTACGCCGATCGGAGTCCAGGTTCACGTCAACGGTAAAGAAAGCCGTTCGATCGCTCACCCTGGCCGCTTGTTGCATGTTGTGGGTCACGATGACGATGGTGTAGTCCACCTTGATCTCGTGCATGAGGTCTTCGATCTTGCCGGTGGCGATGGGATCGAGCGCCGAGCAAGGCTCATCCATGAGCAACACGTCAGGGCTGCAGGCAATAGCTCTGGCGATGCACAGCCGTTGCTGTTGACCACCAGACAACCCCAGCGCCGAGGCTTTGAGGCGATCCTTCACCTCATCCCAGAGGGCGGCCTTGCGCAGCGAAGACTCGACCAGTTCCTCGAACTGGCTCTTGGGGACACCGGCGATGCGAGGCCCGAAGATGATGTTGTCGTAGATGGACTTGGGGAAGGGGTTCGGTTTCTGGAAGACCATCCCGATGCGTCGGCGCACCTCGACCGGATCGACCCGGCGGTCATAGAGATCAACGCCGTGGTAGCCCACCTGGCCGGTGACCCGACAGCCGTCGATCAGATCGTTCATCCGGTTCAAACAGCGCAACACCGTCGACTTGCCACACCCCGATGGACCAATCAAGGCCACGATCTTGTTATGAGGCACGGGCAAGGTGACGTCTTTAACGGCCAAGAAAGTGTCGTAATACACGTGCAGGTCGCGCACGTCCAGCACGGTGCTGGTCACTTGGGGTTCGGTGCCTACCTCGGCGCTGGGGATAGCCACCGAGGGGCGGGGGGCGGTTCTGGCACTGGCGGGCTCGGAACTCACGAGGGCTACCTCCTTTTCTCAAAGCGATTGCGCAGGATAATGGCGGACGCATTAGCGATCAGCACCACGACCAACAGCACCACGATGGCCGCCGCCGTCGCCTGGTCAAAACCCTGGCGGGCGTTGGTCGACCAAGTGGCGATGATGATGGGCATGGCGGTGAACTGCTCGCGCAGCTGCCCAGGGTCCAACAGGGCACCGTCGTAGCCAACCGATCCGGGAATCGCCCCGACCAGGATGAGTGGCGCGGCCTCACCCAAGGCGCGGCCCAACGACAGCAACGTACCAGTGAGTATGCCGGGCGCAGCGTAGGGCAAGATGTGGCCGCGAATGACCTCCCAACGGGTGGCTCCCACCCCGAATCCCGCCTCTCGCAGGCTGGAGGGAACGGCGCGGATGGCC
>JANPEN010000200.1:0-9922 GCA_031422955.1 Acidimicrobiia bacterium | reverse complement strand
TGGAGCTGCTGGTGGCCTGCGACGTGCGTACCGCCTTCATCGACGCGGCAGAGGTCTTCGCCCCCCAAAAGGGGGCCACCCCTAAGCAGGTGCAGTTGCTCCGCCGGCGTCTGGAGCGCCTCGCTCAGGTCTATGCCGACGACTACGGCGTGGACGTCACCGGAGTGGAGGGAGCCGGGGCCGGGGGCGGGTTGGCCGGAGGCTTGTACTCCTTGGGGGCCAAAGTGGTTGGTGGCTTCGATCTCGTCGCCGAAGAGGTGCGCCTAGCCGAGCACCTCGAAGGCGCTGACCTGGTCGTCACCGGCGAGGGTTTCGTGGACAACCAGTCCTTCGAGGGCAAGGTGGTGGGCGGGGTGGTCGCCCTGGCCAGGCGGCTGGGGGTGCCGGTGCTGGTGGTCTGCGGTCAGGCCTTCGACGAGGTCGAAAAGCGGGTGACCTTGGTGTCCCTGGTAGAGCGTTTCGGTTTGGAAACCGCCCTTGGCGACACCTTGGTATCGGTGCGTCGGGTGGTCAGCGACTTCCTCGCCGCCCCCAGGCGCTGACCACCAGGGCGATGAGGCCCACGACCACCACCACGGTCAGCAGCGAGAAGATCATCCCCACGATCAAACGCACCAACATGAGCGCGCCGAAGGCGGCCAAGATCCCCACCACCAGGTACAGCGAAGCCGGAGCGCGAACTGGTGACCGGCTCACCAGCAGCTCCCCGCTGGCAGCAATGGCAGCAATGGCAGCAGAGGCAGCACCTCAGTGGGCCCTGGGTTCCCAGGGATCGGCCAGGTCCGGGTTGATGCCGTAGCGCCTGATGGCATCCGCCACCGCTTCTGGCTTGAGTTCGCCCCGCAGGGCCAACTGGGACAGGGTGGCCACCACGATGTGGGCGGCGTCGATCTCGAAATGGCGCCGAAGCGCTTCGCGAGTGTCGGAACGCCCGAAACCGTCGGTACCCAATACGGTGAAATCGCCCGGCACGAAGCGAGCGATCTGGTCCGGCACCGACCTCATGTAGTCCGTCACCGCCACCACCGGTCCCAGGGTCTCTTGCAGCCGGTCGGTCACATAGGCGCTGCGGGGAGCGGACAAGGGGTGCAGCCGGTTCCAGCGTTCCACTCCCAAGGCGTTGTCCCGCAGCCGTTTGAAGGAGGTAGCCGACCACAGCTCGGCTCCCACGTTGTAGTGCTCGGCCAGTTCATCAACGGCGGACTGGGCCAATCGCCAGGCCGAACCGGAAAACAGAATGGTGGCCCGCTGCTTCCAGTCCCCTTCTGGCGCCTCCTTGAACCGGTAGAGGCCCCGTAACAGACCCTCACGATCGATGTCGGCGGGCATGGCCGGTTGTACGTAGTTCTCGTTGTAAAGGGTCAGATAATAGAAAACATCGAGGTTCCCGCCCTCCCAGGGCGAAGCCAACGGATCCCCGCCGTACATGACCTGCAACCCGTCTTGAATGATGGTGGCCAGCTCGTAGGCGAAAGCGGGGTCATAGACCCGGCAGGGTGGCACCGTGGAAGCCAGCACCGGGGAATGGCCGTCTTGGTGTTGCAATCCCTCACCCATCAGGGTGGTGCGCCCGGCGGTGGCGCCCATCAGGAAACCCCGACCCCGGCTGTCCCCCAGCGCCCACAACAGATCGCCCACCCGCTGGAAGCCAAACATCGAATAGAAGATGTAGAACGGCACCATGGGCACGCCTCGGGTGGCGTAAGCCGTTGCGGCGGCGGTGAAGCTGGCCAGCGAGCCGG
The DNA here is from genome assembly GCA_031422955.1 of Acidimicrobiia bacterium. GTDB lineage: Bacteria > Actinomycetota > Acidimicrobiia > Acidimicrobiales > CAIXPF01 > CAIXPF01. The sequence goes on along the minus strand of JANPEN010000200.1, from coordinate 8,180 downwards.
CCTCGGTGATGCCTTCTTCCAGCAACTGGCCGTCTTTAGCTTCCCGATAGGAAAGCTGTAGATTCCAGTCCACCGGCTCATACCGCTGGCCAGCGCTGGCGTAGATGCCGATCTCTTTGAACAAGGCGTCCATCCCGAAGGTACGGGCCTCGTCGGGAATGATGGGCACTACTCGTGGACCGAAGCCGGGTTCTCGCAATAGCGAACGCAGCAGCCGAGTGAAGGCCATGGTGGTGGACACCGCTTGTTTGCCCGACCCCGACGAGAGCTCCACAAACGGTTTGTCGGTGGGCATGGTCAAGGGCCGACGCACCTGGGTGGTGCGGCTGGGCAGGGACCCGTCGAGGGCCCGGCGGCGATCCATCAGATAGCGATACTCGGGACTGTCGGGAGCGAGGCGGATGTAGGGCGGATCGTCGGGGTCGAAATCCTCCGCCACCTCGGCCTGAAGGTAGAGCCGTTCCCGCATGCGCAACAGCTGTTCCTGGGTCAGCTTCTTGATCTGATGGGTGGCGTTGCGACCCTCGACGTCGGGCCCCAGCGTCCAGCCCTTGACCGTCTTCACCAAGATGACGGTGGGGCTGCCCCGGTGTTCCACCGCCCGTTTGTAGGCGGCATACAGCTTCTTGTAGTCATGTCCGCCGCGGGGCAGGCTGCGCAGATCCTCGTCGGACAGGCCCGCCACCAGATCTCTCAGGCGCGGGTCGGGGCCGAAGAAATGCTCGCGAATGTAGCTACCGGACTCCACGATGTAACGCTGGTATTCGCCATCGACGGTGGTGTTCATCTTTTCCACCAGCACGCCGTCGACATCGTGACGCAGCAATTCGTCCCAGCGGGAGCCCCACACGACCTTGATAACGTTCCAGCCCGCCCCCCGGAACACCCCTTCCAGTTCCTGGATGATCTTGCCGTTGCCGCGCACCGGGCCATCGAGGCGTTGCAGGTTGCAGTTGACCACGAAGATGAGGTTGTCGAGTTGCTCACGGGAAGCCAGATGCAACGCCCCCAACGACTCCGGCTCGTCGCTTTCGCCGTCACCCATGAAGCACCACACCTTGGAAGCGGAGGTGTCATCAATGCGTCGGTCGTGGAGATAGCGGTTGAACCGAGCGTGGTAGATAGCGTTGATGGGCCCCAGCCCCATAGATACCGTCGGATACTCCCAGAAGTCGGGCATCAGCCGGGGATGGGGATAGGAGGACAGACCGTGGCGGCCGATTTCCCGACGGAAATGGTTCAGGTCGTCCTCGCTGAGGCGGCCCTCGAGCATGGCCCTGGCGTAGATCCCTGGGGAGGCGTGGCCCTGGAAGTAGATGTGATCACCGGGTTCGCCGGAATCCTTGCCCCGCCAGAACCAGTTGAAGCCCACCTCGTAGAGGGCGGCACTGGAAGCAAACGAGGACAGGTGGCCACCAATGCCGTCGGCGTGTTTGTTGGCGTTGGACACCATCACCGCCGCGTTCCAGCGGATGTAGGCCCGAAGTCTCCGCTCCAGGTACTCATCGCCAGGGAACCACGGCTCGTCTTCTGGGGCGATGGTATTGATGTACGGCGTGGTCACCGCGGCGGGCAGGCCGATATCGCGGGCTTCGGAATGCTTCAGCAGCTTGCGAACCAGAAAACGGGCCCGGCTGGGCCCGCGTTGATCGAGCACGGCATCCAAGCTGTCGGTCCATTCCTGGGTTTCCCCGGGATCGAGATCCGGCACTAGATCGTGGGACTCTTCGAAGCGGCTCACGCCTCGATGCTACGGCTGTCGACGCGTCTTATTGGCGATGACGGCGACGCCGGGCCGTCAAGCCGGCCCCCGCCGACCCCGAAATCCCCAGTTCCGGGGAAGCGGGACGAGCTGGTTCAGCCCCAGCGCCGCGAGGCCTTGGCGACCAGCTCGGGCAGGCGTCGGCGCAGGCGATTGGTGGCGAGCAGCGGAGAGGCCACCCGGTACAGACGCGAACCACGCAGGGCAGCCAGCTCGGCCTCCGCCGCTTGGGCTCTGTCCTGCCATGCGGCCAACTGCGCGGTCATGGCCTCGACCACCGCCCCTGCGCTGTCGGCTGCTTCCCGTTCGGCTTGGCGCAGACGCTGGTTGAGCTGGCGGGCGGTGTCCTCGCCCAGTTGGAGCTGACGATCCTGGCGGCGACGCTCACTCTCGTGGCGGAAACGACCAGCCGCGTCGCCCGCGGTGTAACCGCCCGCGAGAAACTCCTGGGTGGGCGGTTGGTGGTCGGGCAGGTTCAGGTCGCTCAACGGGGTCAGTCCTTGATCGGTCCGGTCGGCAAGTGAACAAGCCGACCCTCAACATCAGACGGGGGCCGGCTCGGGCCAGGGCAGGCGGCGGTAACGCTGGCGTAACAAGCCCGCCACCGAGGCCGTATCGATGTTGGTGGTGTGAATCATGGAGCCGCCATGACTGCGGTAGCGGACCAGGATCTCGGGCACGAAACTGGCCCTCTGACCGCGGTCAGCCAGGTTGAGCCAGAGGTCGTAATCTTCCCAGCCGAACAGCTCGGGGCGGTCCTGGGCGTAGCCACCCGCCTCCTCCCACGCCTGTTTGCGGATGAGCGCGGCCGCGTCGATGTAGGGCCCAGCCACCAACCGTTCCACGCTCCAATCTAGCGCGGAGAGCAGACCCTGGCGGTCGTGGAACACCTCGGCGATGCCGTAGGCAGCCGCCGCTCCGCTGGCCAACAGCGCCTCGGACAGCCGGGCCAGGCAGTGCGGGTAGAGCGAGTTATCAGCGTCGAGGGGGAACACGAAGGGCGCCCTGGACAGCTCGAAGCCGAGGTTGCGGGCGGCGGCCAGACCGCCGTTGGCGTGGCGGGTGACCAGTTTGAGCGGCACCCAATCGTGGGTGGCCAGGTAACGGCGCACCATCTCGGAGCTGCCGTCATCGGAATGGTCCTCGATGACGATGATCTCGGGGACCACGTCCACACTGGAGGCAACGCTGTCGATGGCCTCGACCACGAAACGGCCATAGTTGTAGCAGGGGATCACCACCGACACGTCCGGGATGATCTGATCGAACGAGGGGGTGACGCTCACCTCGTCGAACCGGGTCGCACCGTGACGAACCAGGCACTCGAGCTCATCCAAACGCCGCCGCAGCTGCATCTGGCCCAGCAGAACCCGCTTGAACAGGCCGTCGGTAACCCCCCCGGCGGTAACCCCCCCTGCGGCCGGCACCGCAGCGGCGGGAGCGGCCTGGCGCGGCGGTGCCGGTGTCCGGGGGGCACGGCGGGTTGGGGCCGAGGGCGGCGAGACAGTCCCAACCAGCGTGGCCAGCGCCTCGTGCAGGCTGTTCACCAGCGGATGATGGTGCACCACGTGGGCGTAGGCATCTCGGCGGACTTCGTCCTGCCAGGCCAGGTCCTGGACCAGCGCCCGACACGTCGCCCCCAACGCCCACCTCGGCGCAGTGACCACGTGATCGACGGCGCGAAAAGGGGTCAAGTCGAAACACGGTTCGCTCAGCACCACCGCCCCGTTGGCCACCGCCTCCAACGCCCGCACCGATTCGAAATAGGCGGCGTCTCCTCTGTGCACGTTGAGCAGCACCTTGGCCGAGGCCAACAGCTCGTGCTTAGCCGCCCCGGTGTAGAAGCCCGGGTCACCGGCGCGGGCCGGGCGAATGGCCTCAAACAGGACGAAGCGGCAACGCAGGGATTGCAACGCAGGGGCCATGGCGGCCAACACGGCTTCGCGCCGGTCGGTCAACGAACCCAAGAACAGCACATCGATAGGCCGCTCACGCGCCGCGCCACCCCAGCGGTCGAAACTGCGTTGGTAGCCCAGCGCAAGGTGGTGGGCATCCAGCCCGCGCCGGGACAGCTCCTGCACCCCGAGGCGGTTTATGTCGAACACCTGCGGGCTGTGAACGATGGAGCGCAGCTGGATCTCGAACCAGGGCGTGCCCGGTTGTTCTGTGCACACCGGGATCGACGCCCTCGCCGCCGCCACCCGATCGGCCGGGTCCACGGCCAACTCGAAGTACTCGTGAGGGGCGACCACCAGGTTGAGCCGGTCAGAGGCGGCCCGGGGGACGCCGCTGAGGCACAATTCGGCGCGGTAGCCGCCCTCTTGCAGCCCGGCCACCAACCAGCTGGCGATCTCCCGCATGAACACGTTGCCGCGCTCGGCCACGAAGACGCAGCAGCGCCGGCTGTGTTGCTCCACGATCGGGCGAGTCTAACGGGACCGCGCCCGACCCCGGCGGGGACCCGGCCGCGGCAAGCCGCCGGCGGGCCCCGAACCAGCCCCCCAGGCAGGCTTCGCCGGAAAGTTCCCGCCGCCCCCGCCGCTGGACAGGAAAATCAGCCAGATCTCTGCCATTCTGGCGGCGTGCTCGACCGAGAAGACGATGCCGCACTGGCGCAGATCGAAGCGGCCTTACGTCGCGAGGACCCCGCCTTTGTGTCGTTGCTCGAGGGCTTGGTCCTCGACCCACTCGGGATCGCGGACGCCACCGCCACCCCGACTGAGCACCGCAGGCACACCAACAGCCCCGAGCCCACGCCAGGCCCCAGTCGCAACGAATCGACGTCGAATCGCCCCGAGTGGCCGCCGGCCTCACCACCGGCCCGGGTGTTCCGACAGCCCGGCGAGCCTTGGGAGCTTCCCTCCCCACGCCCGCGGCAAGGGCTCCGTACCTGGATAATGACCGTTGTTGTCATGCTGGCCGCCCTGGTGGCCACCCTGGCCGCAGCGGTGCTTTTCGGTCCGAACGCCGGGGGCCTGATCGGCGTGACCGCCATCACCGCCGCCACCATGTACGGCTACCAACGCCACCAGGGCTGTCCCCGCGCCCGCTGAGCTGCGCCCTTCCCCGCCATCCAACGAGGAACGGGCAACGGGCGACGGGCACGGCCCTCACCGCAACGGGCACAGGACCAACGTTGCGGGCCTGCGAATGTTTGGCTCGCTCCGGCAACGGGCCAAGGAATTGAAGGGGGCGGCTACTACGGTGGGGTCCCGCACGGTCCCTTGTCCCGTCCGGTCTGCCCGCCATCGCCTCGAAGTCCAGTGGCAGGCAGCGGAACTCGGCGTTTGATGGTCAGGTGAAACAACGGTGAGCATGCGCCAAGACGAGGTTGATGTCGTTCCGACCGACGGCGATGGCGCCATGGGCGACGGTCCCGATACTCGGGGCGAGACGCCGGCTCATCGGGCCACGCGCTTCGCCACCAGCTTCGAGGTCCTGCTGGCTAACATCTCCAAGGTCATCAAGGGCAAAGAGGACGCCATTCGCCTGGCCCTCACCTGCCTGTTCGCCGAGGGGCACCTGCTGCTGGAGGATGTGCCAGGGGTAGGCAAGACTACCCTGGCCAAGGCCATTGCCAGCTCCATCGACGGGAGCTGGCAGCGCATTCAGTTCACCCCCGACCTGTTGCCTTCCGACGTCACCGGCGTGCAGATCTACAGCAGGGCTACCAATGAGTTCGTGTTCCACCCTGGCGGGGTATTCGCCAACGTGGTCATCGGCGACGAGATAAACCAAGCCTCGCCCAAGACCCAGTCAGCCCTGCTCGAAGTCATGGAAGAACGCCAGGTCACCGTGGACTCCACGCCCTACCTGGTGCCCCGCCCCTTCATCGTTCTGGCCACCCAGAACCCGGTCGAGCACGACGGCACCTACAACCTGCCCGAAGCGCAGATCGATCGTTTCATGATGCGCCTGGCCATTGGCTACCCGTCCCTCGAAGACGAGATGTCCATCATCTACAGCGACGTCTCGCCCGCCGCCCAGGTCGAGAACCTGGGGGCCGTGGTCAGTGCGGGAGACATCCGCCGAATGATTGCCCTCACCGACCGGGTCCACATCGCTCCTGGGCTGGCCCGTTACATCGTGCAGCTCACCTCGGCCACCCGCACCATGCCCGAGCTGCGCCTGGGGGTCAGCCCACGCGGAACCTTGTCCCTAGCCAGAGCCGCTAGGTCCTACGCAGCGGCGGCCGGACGCCCCTTCGTCACCGCCGACGACATCAAGGATCTGGCACCGCTGGTGCTGACCCACCGCATGATCCTGACCCCCGAGGCAGAGCTGCAGGGTCGTAGCTCCGTCGAGTTGCTGATGAACCTGCTGCACAGCATGCCCGTGCCTCAGCAACGCATCGAAGGGTCCAACGGCGAGTAGGAACGCCTGCTTCGATGGCACTGCAATGACGGCACTGCAATGACGCCCCTTCAATGACACGTTTCGGACGTGCTGCACTGATCTTGGCCTTGGTCACCCTCGCCGCCGGCGTTGCCCTCAACTATCGCGAGCTCATCGTGATCGGGGTGGCCACCCTGGTGGTGGTGCTCGCCGCGGTGTTGTGGATGCTGGTACGGCCCCGATTGTTGTCCGAGCGGCTGGTGCGCCCCAACCGAGTGGTCGAGGGCGACGTGGCCTCCGCCACCCTCACCGTCACCAACCTGGCCGGCCGGCGCAGTCCGGCCATGGTCGCGCTGGAAACCTTCGGGGATTCCGCCGTGTCGGTGTCCATTCCCAGCCTGGAACCGGGCGGGTCCCACAGCCGCCCCTACCGGCTGCCCACCGAGCGCAGAGGCGTCTACCGGGTTGGCCCCTTGACGGTGAGTCGCTCCGATCCCTTCCACCTCATTCGTACCGGACAGGAGCAACGCTCAACCGAAACGCTGTGGGTGCACCCTTCAACTCACCTCGTGTCCCCCTTCCCCAACGGCACCACCCGGGACCTAGAGGGGCCGACCTCGGGTGAGGCGCCCCAGGGCGGTATCGCCTTCCACACCCTGCGCGAGTACGTTGTGGGCGACGATCTGCGCCTGATTCACTGGCGTTCCTCGGCCAAAGTCGACCGCCTGATGGTGCGCCACAACGTGGACACCTACCAGCCCCGCACCCTGGTCATCTTTGACGTTAACGCCAACGTCTACGAGGGCGAAAGCTTCGAACACGCCGTGCGAGTGGTGGCTTCGCTGATGGTGGCCAACGCCAAGAACAACTTCCCCGTACGCCTCCGCACTACCGCCGGGCTGGTGTTGGGCTCCGAAACGGGCGATCAGGTGGAGCGGATCATGGACCATCTGGCCTCCATTCGACCCGACCCGGAAGCGTCCCTGCATCGCATTGCCCCCCAGGTCGCCTCCGAACGCAGCGGGTTCTCCCTGGCCGTGATCACCGGCCAAGCCGGCGTTTCGGAGTTGGCTGCGGTGGGGCCCTTACGCAGCCGTTTCTCCAACGTCACCATCGGTCGGGTGGGGGTGCGAGGCCGAGGCGGGGTGTTCGAGCTGCCCGGCGCCGTGCTGATCAACGCCGGTACCAGCACCGAGTTCGCCCAGGCCTGGAACCGCAGGATCCGTCGATGAGACGCCTCGTCCTGGCCGAGTTCACCATCGTCGCCTTCCTCTACATGCTCGCCTCGCTGGGCTTTCAGCGGGTGTTCTCCGGACCCGGTTTCATCACTCCGTTGGTGGGAGCCACCGCGCTACCCATGCTCATTGCCGCGGTAGGCCGCTTCCGCCGCGCCAGTTCTGCGAGCACCATGCTGTGGTCCTTCTTCGGTTTCCTGCTCTACACCACCTACGCGGCGCTGGCTGACACCGCCCCCAACCTGGTGCCGACCCTCACCACCTTGCGCCAGCTGGCCAGGGGGTTGACCTCGGGTTGGGCCGAGCTGTTGACGGTCAGCCTGCCGGCGGATCCCCAACCCCGGCTGCTGGTCCCCGCCATTGCTCTGACCTGGTGCGGAGCCACCCTGGGGGGCGAGTTCGCCCATCGCAGCCGCAGCGCGGTGGCTCCGGTGATTCCCGCCATCGTCGTGTACCTGATGACCTTGGCCTTGTCCGCCTCCCGGCCGTCGGCTTCGCTCTTGCTGCCCCTGGTGTTCACCGCCACCCTCCTCACTGTCCTCTTGGTGCACGCCAACCGCTGGGCGCTGCTGGCCCCGGCCGGCCTCGACGGTGGCGATGCTCTTTCCGATCCCGACTACGACGAGGATCTGGCCGCCACCCGGCGGCGGCTGACCACGGACACCTCGCCCTACCGCTGGATCGTGCTCGGTGTTCCCGTGATTGCATTGGCCGTGACGGCGGCCGGCTTGCTGGCGGTACGGGTGCCCGTTCGCGACAGCCGCTTCGATCCACGCAGCCTGCGCGAGCAACAGGTCGATGTGTCCCGCACCGTCAACCCCATCGACGGGCTGAAGGCCGAACTAACC
>JANPEN010000199.1:0-4230 GCA_031422955.1 Acidimicrobiia bacterium | reverse complement strand
GGCGCACGCCAAGGTGCTGATGACTGATCCGGTCCGTCAGGCGGCGCGTGCGATGGCTCGGGACCTGGGGGTGCACCAGCTCCGAGATGTAGCTGAGCCGATACGGGTGTGGCAGCTCGGTGACGGCGAGTTCCCGCCCTTCGGGTTGTGGGCCCACCGGTGACGTACCCGCCTGCGGCCTCGACGCCGCTGGTGGGCCGGGCCAAGGAGTTGTGTCAGGCGCGGGACGCGTTGGCGTGGAGCCGTCTGGTCGCCTCGATGAAGTGCTGGCGTCGCGGGTGCCGGCCGGGGGACCGTCGGCTGGCCCGCCTCGAACGTCGAGCTCACCCGACCGCTAGTCCCGCAAGCCCGCTTTACAGCTCAGCCGGCCACGGGCTCCAGGTCGAGCGGTTGCATCGCCTGTTCCATGGTGCTGATGTTGTGCAGGTAGTCCTTTCCCTCGGCGCCGGCCAGCACTTGGGAGAACAGCTCCAGCCGGTTGCCGTCAGGGTCGAGGAAGTAGACGCTCTTGGTGACGCCGTGATCGGCGGTGAACTCGATCTCGGTCCCCCCAGCCTTCAGTTGGTGGTACAGCTCCTGTAGCTGCTCCGAGCCGCCCTCGATTTCGAAAGCGGTGTGGGCCAGCCCGGCACTGCCCAACGGCACGTCGTCAGGAACCTTGATGACGGCGAGATCGTGGTCGCGCTCTCCAAAGGAGAAGAAGGCCATCTGCATCTCCTCCAGAAAGTTGACCAATTCCATGCCGAGGACCTTGGTGTAGAACTCGATTGATCGCTGTGGGTCACGCACCCCCAGCACCACGTGTCCGACTCGGTTAATCTGGGCCATGGTTACTACCCCCTGAGTATCGGTCTGCTCGGTGCCCTTGTGGGAAGGCTCGTAGCAGCGGTTCGCCACCGGCCACCCTAGCATCAGGTTGCCGCCATCAGGGCGTTCTCAGTGGCCCCCCCGCTGGGCGCTATCACGCCCATTTGTCATCGATAACCTGACAGACCCTCGATGCAAGAGACACCGAGTTCTTCGACACGATTGTGGGCCGAGGACGGGGCGGCGATGTCAGCCAGCGGGGCGGACAGGCCGCTTTCTCAACCAGGTAAACGATTGCATACTCGCGCTGGCGAGCCTCGCCAACGCCGAAGGCGACCGCCAGACCGCCCTCGAGCTACTCCTCACGATGGGCTCCTGTCGCCAATCATCCCTCATCGCTTAGAAAACGGGGGGTACCATCGCCGGCATGGCGCAAGTGTTGGCAACCACCGAGCTGCTGGAGAGCTGGTTACGTGAGCGCAGCGCACGGGGCCAGGACCTGTTCGACTACTACAAGGAAGGGGTATACATCGTTGCGCCAGCGCCGGGCGGGGAGCGTCAGAGGACCCAGTTCTCTTTATCACTCATCATCGGCCCGGTGGCAATCGCCAAAGGCTTGATCCCGACCGGACCACTGAACATCGGCCGGGACAGGGAGGACTACCGCATCCCTGACCTTGTCGTCCAAGCGCCCGGCACGCCAATGACGAGCCCTGCCTTCTATGCCACGGCCCTGCTCGTCGTCGAGGTCCTGTGCCCCGGCGAGCGGGCCGGCGACAAGCTGGACTTCTACGCCCAGTGCGGCGTGCGCGAGTATCTGGAGGTCGACCCGGCCGCCCGCAGCTTCTGCCTGCTGCGCCGAGGCGAGCAGCTCGCATCGCGGTGGGTCGAGGTGGACCACTCCGACGTGCTCGACCTGGCCGTGGTCGACATCGCTTCAATGATTACCTGGCCTTGAGCGACGTGCTGCCATCGGGAACGATCACGTTCGTGTTCACCGACATCGAGTCCTCCAGCTCTCGGTGGGAGGCCGACGCGCCTGGGATGCGGTTGGTCTTGTCCCGTCACGACGAGATCGTGCGGGACGCGATCGCCACATTCGGCGGGTCGGTGTTCAAACACACCGGTGACGGGATGTGCGCGGCCTTCGCGTCAGCTCCCGACGCGCTCGCTGCGGCAGTTGCCACCCAGACCGCGCTGGCGGCGGAACAGTGGCCGGGAGGCATACCGCTGCGTGTGCGGATCGGGTTGCACACCGGGACCGCCTCGCCAACGGAGGGGGACTATTTCGGGCCCACCGTGAACCGGGCAGCCCGGGTGATGAGCGCTGGCCACGGCGGTCAGGTCGTCTGCTCGGCAGCAACCGCGGCCCTCTGTAGAGAGGCAGCGTTCCGCGACGCTGGGTTGCATCTGTTGGCTGGCGTGGGGCCCGAACGCCTCCTCGTCGCAGTGGCCGGCGAGGAGGACGCCAGGCCGTTGCGCTCGATCGGGCTGGCGCCGACCAACCTGGCAGGCGAGGCGTCGAGCTTCGTGGGACGAGAAAGCGAGGTGGCGGAAGTGGCGGCGCTGCTGGGGTCGCATCGATTGGTGAGCCTCATCGGCCCCGGTGGCATCGGCAAGACCCGGCTGGCCGTGGAGACCGCCGCGGCTGCGGCCGCCTTGTTCGGCGATGGGGTGTGGTTCTGCGACCTGGCCGCCCTCGGGGACGGGAACCAGGTTCCCCCCGCGGTGGCGGACACCATCGGCGCTCGCCAACAACCGGGGATGAGCCGGGCCGACGCGGTCGTGCAGTTCTTGGAGCACCGTCGTTGCCTGCTGATTTTAGACAACTGTGAACACGTCTTGGACGCGGCGGCTCGCCTGGCACGGCGGCTGATTGAGGTCGAAGGGCCGGTGGTGCTGACCACGAGTCGGGAGCTGCTGGGGATGCGGGGCGAGCAGCTCTGGCCGGTGGCGCCGCTCGACACGTCGAACGCGGCGGTCCAGTTGTTCTTGGACCGTGCTCGCGAACGCGACCCGCATTTCGAGGTGGACGATGCCGGCCGCGATGCGGTGCTGGAGATCTGTCGACGGGTTGACGGCATACCGTTGGCCATTGAGCTCGCCGCGGCGCGAACCAGCACCCTGTCGCCCCAGGCGATCGCCGCACGGTTGCACGACCGGTTCCGCCTGTTGCGAGGTGGGCGCCGAGGGGAACGCCATCAGACCCTCCGAGATGCCCTGCAATGGTCCTACGAGCTGTTGAGCGACGCCGAAGCCCGCCTTTTCGACCGACTCTCGGTCTTCGCCGGTGGCTTCAGCCTCGACGCCGCCGAGGCGGTCTGTGCCGATGATCCTCTGGTGGATGGGGGCGACGTGTTGGACCTCGTGACGGGACTGGTCGACAAGTCCATGGTCCAACGTGACCGGGGCAGCGACGAGCGCTTCGTACTGCTTGAAACGTTGCGTCAGTTCGCAGAGGAACAGCTCCACGCTCGGGGCGACTCGTCTCGCTGCCGCGACCGTCACGCCCGCTACTACGGCGATCTGGTAGTTGCCGAAGAGGCAAGGTTGGCGAGCGCGGCGGAGCCGGCGGCCTGGCAGGTCCTGCACGAGGAATGGGACAACATCCGCGCCGCCTTCGACCACGCCCACGCGACTAGCGACAAGGAGGTGGTTGCCGACATCACCGCCGGCCTGGGTTGGTTCAGTCCCATATCCTTCCGAACCGAAGCAGGCGCTTGGGCGCGTTTGGCCATCCAGTCGGGTCTCCTTGTCGGTCACCCAGCGGAGACCGCGGTCCGTGGGACCTGGGCGGTCACGGAGTTCCATCTGTCAGGCGGCCAGGCGTTCGCCGGCATCGATGAGGCGCTCGGCGACCCCGCGTCGGCAGATCCGGCGGCCGACCGGTGGGCCGCGTGGCTGACGACGGAGTTCCTCCTCCGACAGGCGCGCGGCGACCGGGAACGCGTGGATGACGTCACCCGCCGATGGTTGCACGCTGAAGGGCTGTCGCCCGTCGCGGCATCCCACGCGGTGAGCGTGCGGGCCTTCGCCGCCGCGGTCTTTGGCCTCGACGAAGACCCTGTCACGCTTGCCGCCCGGGGAACGGAGCTTGCGGACGCGACGGGCTCGCCCGGCTTGCGGGCCTGGGCCGCGCATTTCCAAGGCATTGTCGCGGTGCTCCTGGGCGACTACCGAGGTGGCGTGGACTACTTCCGACGCGCGCAAACACTGATCGCGGCGATCCCCTTCGAGGCCTTCGCAGCAGCCGCCAACGAAACCTGGCTCGCCATCGCTGCGGTCCTCGACGACGACCTCGACACCGCGGTGAAGATGGCTCGCCGAACCCTGCAACACAACCTCGACCGGCGCCTGAACGCCACCGTTGTCGGAGGGCTGCGGATCGCCGCGCTGGCCCTGGCTCGAAGCGGCGATGCCGAA
>JANPEN010000198.1:0-3506 GCA_031422955.1 Acidimicrobiia bacterium | reverse complement strand
CAGCGCGGTACCCAGCGAAGGCAACAAGCGGCGATGCAGCGAGCCCATGGCAGGATCGCCCGGCACCACCTCAACGGCGGGGTTGTCACAACACAACGCAGCCGGGTGGGCGTTCCAGATGAAACGGGCCATGTCCTCATCAGCCCGTAACCCCGCGAAGGTGGGCGACTCCGCGTAACGGGTTCTTGCTTCGATGTCCATGGCCCGGTAGGCGTCAACCCATCCGAAACGAACACAGAGGATGTCGCCCGGCTCTAACACGCTGTTCTGGGCGGCGAGCACTTGACGCAGCTCATCCACGGTCACCGGGTGAGGTTGCATGGCCTGATAGGTGCCGCCTTGGCTGGCCTGCCAGCCGGCCACATCGATGAGCACGCCCCGCCCGGCGATGCCGTGGTCGGCCCAGCGGTCGATACCCAGTCCGTTGGGTCCCTCAGTGGGGTCCTGGTGCCGGCCGCCCCAGTAGCCGTGTTCGCGGCAACGGACATGGCACAAAGCATCCCACTGGGTGGACGCCTGCAGATGGAACCCGTCGAGGCGATCATCCATCTCGTTGCGGCTGAGGGCGAACACGACGTGCTCGTACGCCTTGCGGCCGAACAGCGGCGGATTGGGTTGATCGAGGGGCAGATCCAGCGAGATCAGCTCGCCGGTGCGGACCAGGCCAGCGGCCCGCGCCACCCGTTGCGGGGTAGCCAGGTTGATGGAGCCGAGCTCGTCTTCTCGCCCCCACACATCCCAGGCATGGCGGACCCCCACCCCCGCCAGCTCGGGCAGCTCGTCGTAGCTGGGCAGATCATCGTTGCTGGGCCGCTTCTCGTTGCTGGGCAGGGTGGGCTGGTTCGGTGCTGTCATGGTGACTCCTTGGTGCGTCCGAAGGGTGAGACGGCGGCCAACGCCGTCCACAGCCGATCGGGGGTGATGGGTAGCTCGTCGATCTCGATGCCGAGGGCGTCTCGAACCGCCCCGGCCAGCACTGCGTTGGGCCCCAGGGTGCCCCCCTCACCGACCCCTCGGACACCGGTGGGGTTGTCGGCGGGGTGGGAGATGTGCTCGATGATGAGCTCGGGGATGTCCGCTGAGGTCGGCATCAGATAGTCGAGCAGGGTGGCGGTGACCAGGTTTCCCACATCGTCGTAGACAAGATGCTCGAAGAGGGCGCCCCCGATGCCTTGGGCGATGGCCCCCGCGATCTGACCCTGCACGATCTGGTGGTTGACCACCCGCCCCGCGTCTTCCACGCACACCCAGCGCAGGATGCGCAGCTCGCCGGTGGATGGTTCGATCTCTACCACCGCGGCCTGGGCCCCGGCCGCGAAGGCGCCCATGATCGGGTCGTAGAAGCGGGTGGCCTGCAGGCCTGGTTCGATGCCCACGGGCAGGCGATTGGACTCCAGGTAGGCCACCCGGGCCAGCTCGGCCACGGTGGCCAACGGCTGGGGCGAGCCGGCCACGAACACCGCGCCGTTGGCCACGTGGAGATCGGCGGGGTTGGCCTCGTGCAACTCGGCGGCCAAACGCAGGAGCTGGTCGCGCACCACCAGCGCGCTGTTGTGGGCGGCGCCGCCAGCGATCACCGCCTGGCGGGAGGAAAAGGCCCCGAACCCCCACAGCGACTCGTTGGTGTCACCAAAACGAACGTCGACATCGTCGTAGTCCACCCCCACCGCATCGGCCACCACCTGAGCCAAGGTGGTCTCCAGGCCCTGGCCTTGGCTGGTCACCCCGGACAGCACCAGCACCCGCCCGTCGGGGTTGATGCGAACGGTGCAGGCCTCGTGCCCGGTGCGAAAGGGCATGCGGGGCCCGGCCGAGGCGGCGCGGCCCAGCCCGGTGAGCTCGTTGTAACAAGCGAAGCCGACCCCCAGCGGGGCCCCGCCGTGGCGGCGGCGGTGGGCCTGCTCGCCGCGCACCGCGGCCAGGTCGAGCCGCTCGACCACCGCGTCGAGACATTCGGCGTAATGACCGGTGTCGTCGACCAGGTTGGTGGCCATACGGTAGGGTACGTCACTCGGTCCGATGAGGTTGATCCGGCGTAGATCAACGGGATCGATGCCCAAACGGGCGGCGGCGGAATCCAGCAGGCCTTCCATCACGAACACGGTGGCGGGCCGGGCCACCCCCCGGTAAGGACCAGCCGGGGCGGTGTTGGTAGCCACCCCCCGGACCGTGCAGTCGTAGTTGGCCAACTTGTAGGGACCGGCCAGCAGGCCCCCGGCCATGAGCGCCTCGATGCCGGCCGTCCACGGATAGACCGAGTACGCCCCCACGTTGCAGGTGATATCGGCCCGGATGGCCAGCAGCCGGCCGGCCTCATCGAAACCGGCGCGGCATTGGTAGCGATGGTCGCGGGCGTGGGTGGCGGCCCGCAGGTGCTCGCCGCGATCCTCGACCCACTTGACCGGGGTGCCGACCATGGCCCGCGCCGCCAGACACACGGCCAGATCTTCCGGGTAGACCACCGCCTTGACCCCGAAACCCCCGCCGACATCGGGGGCGATGACCCGCACGTTGCTCTCGGCCAGACCGAGCAATTCGGCCAGCAGGTTGCGGACCAGATGAGGAATCTGGGTGCCGCACCAGAAGGTCAGGTGGCGCTCATCCTCCCACCAGGCCACCGCCGCCCGCCCCTCCAGGGGGTTGCCGGCGTGGCGGTTGGTGGTCATGGTGCGCTCCACCACCACGGCTGACTCGGCCAGGGCCGCGTCCACGTCCCCGGCCAGGAACCGGCGTTGCAGCAACACGTTGTCCGCCGCCCCTTCGTGCAGCGGATCCCCGGCGGGCTGCCAAGCCACCGTGCAGGCCCGCAAGGGCTCGTAGTGCACCACCACCCGCTCCGCTGCGTCCTCCGCCCGGTAGCGGTCCTCGGCCACCACCGCGGCGATCGGCTCGCCCACGTAACGGACCCGGTGGCGGGCCAGCACCGGCTGTTCGGTCTCCACGTAACCAGCCAACGCCGATTGCGCCCGGAGGCCCACCCCGAAACCGGGCGAGGACGCGGTGAAAACCTTTGCCTCAGGGTCGAGAGCGGACACCGCGGCGACGTCGACCCCACGCAGGCGGGCATGGGCCATTTCGCTACGCACGAAGGCCAATTGTCGGAGCCGGGGCAGGGCCAGATCGGACACGAAACGCCCGCGACCGGTCAGCAACCGGTGGTCCTCCTTCCGTCGTTCGGCCATGCCCCGGAGGGTAGTTCGCCGGCCGTGGGTGCAACGCAAGTCCCCGCCACCATCCCCTGGAGTACCTCCTGGCGCCTCCCCCACTTTCCCCGAACTAGCTCCAATACCGTTAAGTTAGCGTGTTGGTGTGGTAGAAAGTGTCTTTGCCGCGCGCGGGTTGGGTGAAGCCGAAGACGGAGTCCAGGTTGTCGGATTTTGTTTCGGTGGGTCTGTTGATGAAGGTGTTTCCGCCGGGGTTGGTGGATGAGGTTGTGTCCGCGGCTGGTCGTAAAGAACTTCGCCAGAGGTCGTTGCCGGCGAGGGTGGTTGTGTATTTCGTTGTCG
>JANPEN010000197.1:0-5106 GCA_031422955.1 Acidimicrobiia bacterium | reverse complement strand
TGGGCCTTCTGCAGCATCGACTTCTCGCCCGCCGAAAGGCCCTTGGAGGCCTCCCGCAGGGCCAGGTTCCGAACCACTTCTGCCACCTGGTAGACGTCGCCCGACTTCAGCTTCTCCTGATGGTTCTTGAAGCGGCGGCTCCAGTTGGCCGGCTCCCGCACGTCCTTCTTGGCCAGCAACTCGAACAGGTCCTCGACATCTTCGGTGGAGATGGGCAGGCGCATCCCCACCGCTTCGGCCTTGTCGGAGGGTACCGCCAGGGTGAGATCTCCATGGGCCATCTTCAACACCAGGTACTCCCGGGTCTCTCCGAAGGCCTCCTTGGCCTCGACCCGCTCGATAACTGCGGCACCATGGTGGGGGTAAACCACCCGATCGCCAGGCTTGAAGGGCATAGAACTCCAGAGATCTTGCCATCTACCTGCTTATGCAGGGACCGCACGTGCCGAACCGGACTTGCTGGGCTTGCTTTGGGACCCGTACCCCGAGGTTACCGAGGAGGGGGAGCCCTATGATAGAGCCTGACGGGGTGCTAGGGCCCGTCGGGCCGCGTATCCGATGCAGAGCCCCCTGTCCGCTCGCTGCGTCAACCTCCCCGGACAGGGCCTCGGTCAGGTGTAGGCCCGGAAGATGCACTCGGCCACGCAGCTGGGCTTGGCTGCGCCTTCCACCTCGTAGGTGAGTTCGAGGGCGTACTGCACCCCACCGGCTACGTCATCCACGGTCAGCAGCTTGGCCCCCATGTGCAGCTTGGCCCCCACCGGCACCGGGGACATGAAGCGCACCTTGTTGGCGCCGTAGTTGACCCCCATGGAAACCCCTTTGAGCACCAGTACCTCTGCCATGAGCACAGGGGTCAGGGACAGGGTCAAGTAGCCGTGGGCGATGGGTCCACCGAAGGGGCCGGCCTTGGCCCGCTCCACGTCGATGTGGATCCACTGGTGGTCCCCGGTGGCGTCGGCGAACAGGTTGACCTGCTCCTGGCTGATGGTGTGCCATTCCGAGTAGCCGAGGTGGTCGCCCACTTTCGCTTTGAGCTCGTCCAGGCCGTTTACGACAGTTCCCATGCGCCCCATCTTTGTCTGAGTGCATGCCGCGGCGAAACCTGACGGGCCCGGCAGGAGCGAAGGATCGAACCCGGGTGCGTCCCAGATCCGATGCTCGCCACCTAGACTGGCGGCGGTACCGTTTTGGGTGCGAGAAAGAACGCGGGCTGTCTCGGCTCGAATTGATCTCGCAGAGTGACCCGAGCGGCGCAACGCCACGCCCTGGACAGGTGTGTTTCGAGCGGGTCGGAGACGACCGTCGACAAGGGGATACCGCGAATGGTGGTGATCAAGTACGCGTTGGTGGGCTGCCTGGTAGCCCTCGGCCTTTTCGGCTTCTCCAAACGCGACGAGGTCGTGGCCGCCTATCACTGGGATCCCACCATCGAGAAGCCGCTCATTCCCTCCTTCGACCCCAAAGCGGTGGCCGACGAGAACCGTCTGGCCGTGCCGGAGACCGACCTGCGCATTGCGCGGGCGCCGGACACTCGCAACGCGGCCCTGCCGGTGGCGCCCGGCGCACAGCCCGCCCCCGGCATGGCCCTGCAGGGCGGTCTATCCAGCCTGGACGGGTTGGTGGTGGGCCCCAACAGCCAACCGGTGGTCGGCGCCACCGTGCGCATCGAACGCTTCGTGGAGGATCGGGTGGTCAGCGTCGATCTGATCACCAACGCCACCGGCAACTTCGCCATCAACCGCCTACTCGGCGGGCGTTACCGGGTGCGCGCCTGGCAGGCCCCAACCCTGGCCCAGCTGGGTTCGGAGGTCACCTTCCTCAACGACGGCGACAACCGCGCTTTTCGCCTGACTTTGGACGCCCCGATTGACATCGCCCTGACCGCGGATGCCGCCAGTCGCAGTGTGATCTTGGGTCAGGCCACCACCGTGAGCATGCTCATCGAGAACCCCGTGATCAACGCCAACGGTCAGGTGGCCAGGGTGGGCCGGCCCGGTGACCTGGTGGTTGCCACCGGCAGCGGTGTCTTCGCGGGTCAGGGTGGCAGCAGCACCACCAATGCGGCGGGCAACGCCACCTTCACCGCCCAGTGCACCCAACTTGGTGCGGGCAGTTTCAGTTTGGCCACCCCCTACTTCCGGGAATCGGTAGCTATCGACTGCATCCCGGTTCCCACGACAACCACCACCACCTCGGTGGCCGTGCCGGTACCTGCTGCCCCTGTCACCACGGTTGCCGGCTGATGGACCGCACCTCATGTTGATCAGGACCTTATGTTGATCAGGAACATGAGCCGAAAGATGCAACCACCGCGGCGGCCCCGTCGCAGTTGGCGGCTTTTACGGCGCGGTACCAAGAGTCTGACGGTGCTGGTGGTGTGCGCGGTGGTCGTTCCCATCGCCTCGGGCGGCGTGGCCCTAGGCACCTTGTTGTTCGTGCGCCTGCCCGGAAGCTTGCCCGAGCGCAAGCCGGTTTTTCAGGCCATTCCCAGCACCGTGTACGACGGTGCCGGCAACAAGTTGGCAGTGTTCTCCGACTTCGACCTGACCGTGGCCATGACCGCCCAAGACGTGCCGGAGGTACTCAAACAGGCCACCGTGGCGGCGGAGGACCAACGGTTCTACGAACACCAGGGGGTCGATCCCCAAGGAGTGGCCCGCGCCGCCTGGATCAGCTACCAGGGCGGCGAGATTCTCCAGGGTGGCTCCACCATCACTCAGCAGTACATCAAGAACGCCTACCTCAACTTCGACGTCAACTTGTCCCGCAAGCTGCGTGAGGCGTTATTGGCCACCCAGCTCGAACGCCAGATGACCAAAGACGAGATCCTGTTCAACTACCTCAACACGATCTACTTCGGCTCCGGGGCCTACGGCGCGGCGGCCGGCGCCCAGGGTTACTTCGGCAAGCCGGTGAGCCAGCTCAACCTGTCGGAGTCCGCCATGCTGGCCGGCATCATCCCCTCCCCCACCGCCTGGTCTCCGCGGGTGAGCATGGCCGATGCCGAAGCCCGAAGGCGTCTGGTGCTCGACACCATGGCCGAGACCGGGTCCATCACCGTGGGCGAGGCCGAAGCGGCCAAGGCCCAAACGCTGTGGATGGCCACCGACGGTCCGCCCCCGGGCCCGGCCACCGTCGTGGTGCCCGTGCAGGAAAAGGGCGCCTTCTCCAACCCCTACTTCGTGGACTGGATCGAACAGGAGCTGCTCGGCCGCTACGGGGCTGAAGTGCTGTATCGGGGTGGCCTACGCATCGACACCAGCCTCGACCCCACCCTGCAACAGCTGGCCCAAGCCGCGGTGAGCGCCCGCCTCGACACCACCGATCCTTCGGTGGAGATGGCTATGACCGTGGTCGAACCCCGCACCGGGCTGGTCAAGGCCATGGTCGGAGGACGTGACTATGCCCAGAGCCAGGTGAATCTGGCCACCGGCGGCTCTTTGGGGATGCAACCAGGGTCCGCCTTCAAGGCTTTCACGCTGGCCGCCGCCTTTGAGCGGGGCTTCACCCCCCAAAGCGTGGTGGCCGCCCCCGCCCTGTTCAAGGTGCCCGATTGCGATGGTGAGGGCTGCTCCATCAAGAACTCCGAGGGGTCCGGTTACGGCTCGGCCAACCTGCGCCTGGCCACCTCCAGCTCCATCAACACCGCTTTCGCCGACCTGACCACCCAGATCGGGGTGCCGGCGGTGGCCGAGATGGCCCACCGCCTGGGAGTCAGTGCCATCACCCCAGATCTTGACTATGGGCTGAGCCTGACGCTGGGCGCTTACGAGGTGTCCCCGTTGGATATGGCCTCCGCCTACAGCTCCTTTGCCAACCTCGGCATTCACCAGGAGCCCACCGGCGTGGTCAAGGTGACCGATAAGACCGGCCGAGTGTTAGAGGACAACGCCTCCCGACCAGGCACCCGGGTGTTGAGCCCGGCGGTGGCCACCAACGTGAGCGACGTGCTGCGCGGGGTGATCACCAGCGGCACCGGCCGCAACGCCAACATCGCTCGTCCCGCCGCCGGTAAGACCGGCACCACCGACGACTATCACGACGCCTGGTTTGTGGGCTACACCCCTCAGCTGTCCACCGCGGTTTGGATGGGCCATCGCGACGAGGTACGCAACCTGGGCGGGGTGACCGGTGGCAGCCATCCTGCCCTTGCCTGGTCGGCGTTCATGCGCCCGGCGCTAGCCAGCCAACCCGTCGTCGAGTTTCCTCCGCCCGGCCAACTGGTCGCCCCCGCCGACGTGGCCAGCTCCGCCGCCGGTGGCTCCAGCAATCCCGCCGCCGCGGCCACCGCGGCCACCAAGAGCGGCGCGTTCACCAAGCCCGAAGACGCCACCCTTCGTCCCGCCGCGCCCGACGCGGTGACGGAGACCCCAGCCGATTGTGGTGGCCCATGCCGACTTTGACCCGATCATCGCATCCCAACCCGACAGGACCACGATGAGCCCTCCCCGCGAGCATCCCGGATCCGACACCTCCTTCGCCGACCCCAGCCGCGGGGGCGAACTACGGGCGCGGCTCGACCGCGCCGGCTCGTCCAAAGAGCTGACCATCGCGGATCTGTTCGGCGGCCGCGGTGCCGTCCCGCAGGGCGGCTCGCCCGCAGCCAAAGGTTCCGCGGTGGTAAGTGCGACCGACGTGCTCGAGTGGTTGCCGACGGTGGCGCCCTCCTCGGCGGGGGCTACCGCCACAGCCACCACCGTGGCCCTGCACGACAGGGGGGGCGACCACGACAGCGGCCCGAACCGAGCCGACCCCGCCAGGGTTGACACGGCCGAAAGCGTCACCCACCGGCTGCGGATGCTGGCCCCCCCGCCACGCCTGGAGGACCTCGGCCTGCCCACGGTGGTGCGGCCAGCCGGGTTGCGAAACCGTCTGCATCGGCGCCGTTACGGGGTGGCCCCCTTCGTGCGGCCCTCAGCCCGGCGCAGCCGCCGTAAGCGCCGCCGCGACTATCGCCAACTGGGTTTCGTCGAACTCACCCCCGAGAAGCTGCGCCTGCGGCACAAGATCCTGCCCCGCACCGTGTTCGGAGCCTCGTTGCTGCTGGTCTCGCTGGGGGTTGGGGCGGCCTTCTCCGGCGCGTCGTTCTATGCCTACTACGAC
>JANPEN010000196.1:0-6883 GCA_031422955.1 Acidimicrobiia bacterium | reverse complement strand
TGCCTGTTCCTGCACATCGACTATCCCGATCTGGCCCGTGAGCGCCAAATCGTGCTGACCAAGGTGCCGGACATCACCGACAGCCTGGCCGATCAGGTGGCCCGCATCGTGCGCACCATCCGTAACCTCGAGCTGAAGAAGGCACCTTCGGTGTCCGAGACGCTGGATTGGGCTCGCACCCTGGTGCTGTTGGGCGTGCAACAGGTCACCGAGGCCGACGCGGTGGACACCTTGCACGTGCTCCTCAAATACCAGACCGACATCGCCAAGGCATCCAAGGAGCTTTTGACCGCCCCCTCCAAGTTCCAGAAGACGTCATGACAGTCATCGACGACCAAGCCGTCCCGGCCGGCCTCGGCCAACCAATCCTGGAACTACTCAACGGGTTCGTCGTCGAGCTGCGCAACGCCGGTATCCCCGTCAGCCTGACCGAGAACCTCGACGCCATGTTGGCGGTCAAGCACATCCCGCTGGAAGACCGTGAGGCGTTCAAGTACGCCCTGGCCGCCACCATGGTCAAGAACCAGAGCCACTGGAAGGCGTTCGAGACCGTCTTCGAGATCTACTTCTCCCTGCGGGGAGACCAGTACGACCTGGCCAACCAGGACGGCGGCGAAGATGGCGATAACGAGCCGGGCGAAGACGAGGGTGACGGCGACGGAGAGGGCGAGGGCGAAGGTCAAGGGCGCGGGGGTGGCTCGGGTAGCCAGATGACCCCAGAAGAGCTGGCCGAGATGCTCTACCAGGCGCTGATGACGGGTGACCGTGGGCTGATGAAGATGGTGGCCCGCACCTCCGTGCGCCGTTTTGCCGGCATGGAGCCGGGCCGGCCGGTAGGGGGCACCTACTACCTTTACCGCACCCTGCGGAACCTTGACCTCGACGGGGTCATGGCCAAGCTCATGGAGCAGGCCCATGAGCAGGTGGGCGGGGAGATGACCTCCCTCGAGCAGCGGCTCACCAACGACGAGTACGAGCACAGGGTCGAGCAGCTGCGCAAGGAGATCGAAGCCGAGATCCGCCGCCGCCTGGTGGCGGACCGGGGGGTCGAGGCCATGGCCAAGACCCTGCGCAAGCCCCTGCCGGAAGACGTGGACTTCATGCACGCCTCGCGCGAGGAAATGGTGAAGCTACGTCGGGCCATCTATCCGCTGACCCGCAAGTTGGCCGTACGCCTGCAGCGCAAGCGGCTGCACGGCCGGCGGGGGGCGCTTGATTTCCGGAGCACCGTCCGCCACTCCCTGTCCTACGGCGGGGTGCCGGCCGAGCTCAAGTTCCGCCGGCCCCGGCCCAAGAAGCCCGAGATCTTCATCGTGGCCGACATTTCCGGTTCGGTGGCCGCCTTTGCCCGCTTCACCCTGCATCTGGTGTACGCCATCTCCGGCCAGTTCTCCCAGGTGCGGGCGTTTGTCTTCATCGACGGGCTGGATGAGGTGACCAAGTTCTTCGAGGGCACCGAGGACATCGTGGACGCTGTCCATAGGGTCAACACCGAGGCCGATGTGGTTTGGGTAGACGGCCACTCCGATTACGGCCACGCCTTTGAAGTGTTCTGGGAGCGTTACGGCAAAGAGGTGGGCTCCAAGACCACCGTGTTGATCCTGGGCGACGCCCGCAATAACTATCATTCTTCCCAGGCATGGATCATCAAGGAGATCCAGTCCAAGGCCCGGTCGGTGTTCTGGCTCAACCCCGAACCGCGTAGCTACTGGGACACCGGAGACTCCATCGTCTCGGAGTACGGCCAGTACTGTAACGGCACCTTCGAATGTCGCAACCTGCGTCAGCTCGACAGCTTTGTCGACAACCTGGCCTGATTCGGCGTCCCTGGCCACCACCCGGCTGCTGCTGGTCCGCCACGGAGAATCGGTGGCAACCGTCAACCGGGTGGTCGGCGGCGCTCTCGGTTGTCGGGGGTTA
Source organism: Acidimicrobiia bacterium (assembly GCA_031422955.1). GTDB lineage: Bacteria > Actinomycetota > Acidimicrobiia > Acidimicrobiales > CAIXPF01 > CAIXPF01. The sequence goes on along the minus strand of JANPEN010000196.1, from coordinate 4,963 downwards.
TCGGCGCTGGGCCGCCGCCAGAGCGAACGGCTCCGAGATCGGCTGGTGGCGGGCTTCGAGCCGGCCATAAACCGGCTCTACTCCTCCAGCCTGGTGCGGGCCGTTGAGACCGCGGAGATCCTCAACCAGGGCCTGGATTTGTCCATTGGGGTGGAAGATGACCTGGTCGAGCAGCGTCCGGGCGATGCCGACGGGCTGGGCTGGCACGAGATCGAGGGCCGATTCGGGCCCTACCAGGGCGACCGTTACCCCCACCGCCGGCTGGCTCCGGGAGCGGAGACTGGCGCGGAGTTCCAGCAACGGGTCGGTGCCGCGCTGCATCGCCTGGTGGAAGCCAACCTGGGCGCCAGCATGTTGATCGCCTGCCATGGCGGGGTGATCGACATGGCCCTGCGGGGCGCCCTGGGGTTGGGGCACCGGGTCGGCTACGACCTGTGGACCCTCAACACCTCCATCACCGAGCTGAGCGCCACCCACCCGGCCGGCGAACACCCCGACCGCTGGCAGCTGGTGCGCTACAACGACGCCGCCCACCTGGCCGGGTTGCCCGCCTCAACCCAACCGGCCGCCAGCCCTCCGGCATGAAGGGCTATCGGGTGGTACTGACTTCTGATGACAATGCCGGGCTCAGCATTCCTGCCGGCGGAGAGAGATAGCCGGCGAGAGCGTTGGGGTCACAGGAGCCGTGGACGATGAAGGCGGTGTCCGCCATCCCGTAGTTGGTGCAGGCGTGGGCTGATGCGATGGTGATGTCGTGGTCTGCGAACCACCGACAGATTGCCCACAGCAGCCCGACGCTGTCTGGCGCTGACACCTCGACCACGGTGTCAGAAGCCGAGGTCCCGTTCACGGTCACCTGGGCCGGGCCGATCGGCTGGAAGGCGGGCTTGGCTCGCGATTTCCGCCCCAGGGTGCGTAGGCGGACGCTGAGTTCTTCCCAACGGTTCGGATTGAGTGCCTCGCCGGGGTCGAAGACGAGCGTGTGCAAGGCCAGGTTCAGCGCGGGCCAGCTGCACGCGGACGCCCAACTCACCGAGTAGCCCTCCACCGCCAGCACCGCCGCGGTGTCCGCCAGCAGCCCGGGACGGTCCGCCGCAACCACGGTGAGCCGCACTCTGTGGGAGCCGGCGGTCAGCCGCGTTGCGGCGCGCACTTCGCCCGTTGCCAGCGGCGGGTGGCAAAGCGCGATGTCGGTGGCCAAGGCTTCGGGCTGATCCGTCAGCAGCCACAGCGGGGACGCGGTTGTCACCAGTTCGTGGGCGAGATCGGCGGGAAAATCGGTGGCGGAGTGCAGCTCGATGACCTCTTGGGCGGGCGAGCGGCGAGCGGGTTGCCATTGCTGTGAGCGAAGGATGGTGGCGACCCGGTTCGTTACCGCGTCGAACGCCCCCGGGCCGGCCAGCAGCCAGCCCGGTTTGCGCTCAAGGGTGGGACCGAACTGGCCCATCACCGCAGCCAACGTCTGGAAGCAACGGTCGGGAACTACCAAATCGTCCTCGTTGGCCAGGCAGAGCAAAGGAAGCTGCCGCAGGCGCAGCTCGGCCAGTTGCTCGCTCAGATCGGAGGCCCGGGCCATCTGACCGGCCTGGAACGCGGCCCAACCGTTGGCCAAGACGATGCCCATCAGGTCCATCGTCGCGGCCTGCATCGTCTGCAAACCCTCCGGGAAAGGCAAAATCTGTTTCCATGCCTCGCTTATCCAGCTGACCAACGGCCGTGGAGACCGGAGTTGCTGCTGCAGCGGCGCCGGCGTGTACCACGAGGTCCCCACCGCATCCATCAACACCAGGTATCCGACCCGTTCCGGTCGGTCGTGAGCGAGTTGAACCGCGACTCCCGCCCCGAACGAGTGCCCGATGACAAAGGCAGGATCGGTCACGTCGACCTCGTCGAGGAACGCGGCCACCCATGCCGCGTAGCCGGCCATGCTCAGCTCGCCTGGAGGCAGGTTTGCGGTGCCACCGAAGCCGGGCAGTCCGGGTGCGTAAACCCTGTAGCCGGCCGCAATGAGGCGGCCAAGGCTGGCCTGGTAGGGCCGAAAGCTCAGACCCCACGCAGGCAGGAAAACCACCGTCGGTCCGTCACCAGCCTCGCCGTAGACCGCACGGCGGCCGCCCACGGTAGCGGTGGCCGGCTGAAGCGCCTCGCCTTCGCCGAGGTGACCTAGGGCCAGCAGGCCTAGCGCTGTACCCGGCCAGTTCCACTGCCATGGCTGGAATCCGGTGGAGGCGAGGGTGGGGAATCCCAACATGCCCGTCAACCTAGGAGTCGTCGTGGTGTCCTTGATTTCCTGCCTGTGAACGGAGCGGAAACAGTTCGCTCAGCGCTGGGAGCCTCTTCAAGGGTTGAGGGTCGCGGTCGTTGCGGTCCCGGGGCCCCCTCCGGTCCCAGGATCGCAACGAGATGCCGTGTCGACAGGAGCAGTCGAGCGCGGGGCTGATACCTACGTCGGGCAGAAGTTTCCACCGCTGGCCACATTTGTGAGGCGCACGCTTGCCGCTGGCGATCGAAGCGGGGACCTCGCCTCTCGGAGCGGATTAGGGTCCCGGCTATGACGACGAGCCGAGAATCCAGCTCCGCTAGGCGGGTGGCCGCTGACTCGCAGGCGACCAACGTGTCCATCTCCGGGGGCAGCGGTCCCGGCAGCTACGACTGGTCCGGCCTGGTGGCGGATCTGAACCGGCTGTTGCGGCTGCGTACCACCCCGATCGGCATGAAGATGTTCGCCACCCGAGCGGAGATGGAGGCCATCCCCAAGATTCGCCGACCCAACTCCATCCACACCATGGACCAGATCGTGGGCATGGCTTCCCGGCTGGGTTGGACGGTGGGCGCCACCAACGACGATTTCGTCGGCGCCCAGTGCGGGGCGGTGGTCGGCCTGCACCCCAGGGACGAGGACTGGCTGTCGGGGGATCGCATGAAGGGGGTGTGGTTCGAGTCCCTGGAGGACTCCTCCGCTCACCAGCACGCCATGCACACCGTGCCATTCGGGCTCTACGAGGCGGTGGCGGTATCCCCGCTGGCCGCGGCCCGGCTCGACCCCCCAACATCGCCATGATCTACGCCACCCCGGCCCAGACCATCCTCATGATCAACGGCCTGCAATGGTCCGGCTACAAGAACTTCGAGTGGAGTTGCGTAGGCGAATCGGCCTGCGCGGACTCCTGGGGCAGGGCCATCAAGCTGCGGGAGCCGTCTGTTTCTATTCCCTGTTTCGCGGAGCGGCGCTACGGCGGCGTCCAAGACGACGAGATGTTGTTGGCCACCCCACCGGAGTTCTTGCCCAAGATGATCGCCGGCCTGGAGGCGCTGTCTCGGAACGGCCTGCGTTACCCCATCCCGCCCTACGGCATCCAGAACGACGCCAGGGCCGGACTGGGCCACAGCTACAGCTGAAACCCGCCGCGCTCGACGGTCGGGGCGGACCCGCGCCTCAGCGCCCGCCCAGCAGCTCCGACACCCGGAAGGCCAAGTCGAGGCCTTGCCGGGCGTTGAGGCGGGGGTCGCAAATGGTCTCATATCGGGTGTCGAGGTGGTGATCGAGGATTTTCTCGCTGCCGCCGAGGCACTCGGTGACATCGTCCCCGGTTAGTTCCACGTGCACGCCCCCCGGCCAGGTGCCCTCCTCGTGGTGGACGGCAAAGAAGCCCACCACCTCATCCAACACGTCGTCGAACTGGCGGGTCTTGCGACCCCCAGCGGACGTGAAGGTGTTGCCGTGCATGGGGTCACACACCCAAGCCACCGGGTGGCCGCTGTCTCCCACGGCGTGGAGCAGGGGCGGCAAGCAGCTGCGCACCTTGGTGGCCCCCATGCGGGTGATGAGGGTCAAGCGGCCGGGTTGGTGATCGGGATCGAGGGCATCGCACAGGGCCACCACCTCCGCGGGGGAAACCGCGGGGCCCAACTTGACCCCGATTGGGTTGTGCACGCCCCGCAGGAACTCCACGTGGGCGCCGTCAAGTTGGCGGGTTCGCTCCCCGATCCACACGAAGTGGGCGGAACAGTCGTAGAAGTCCCCGGTCAGGGAATCTTGGCGGGTGAGGGCCTCTTCGTAGCCCAACAACAACGCCTCGTGGCTGGTGAAAAAGTCCACCTGGTGCAGCTGCGCCTCGGCCGAGGTGTCCATCCCGCAGGCTTTCATGAAGCGCAGGGCCCGTTCGATACCCACGGCCAGCTCCTGGTAGCGCTGGCCTTCGGCGGAGGAGGCGACGAACTCCTGGTTCCAGACCTGGACCCGGCTGAGATCGGCGAAACCGCCCTTGGTGAAGGCCCGGAGCAGGTTCAGCGTGGACGCCGACTGGTGGTAGGCCTGCACGAGTCGCTCGGGGTTCGGGACTCGGGCGGCCTCGGTGGGCGTCGGGTCGTTCACGATGTGACCGCGGAAGCTGGGGAGCTCGAGGTCGCCGACCATCTCGAAGTTGCTCGAGCGCGGCTTGGCGAACTGGCCTGCGATGCGGCCGACCTTCACCACGGGCACGCCGAGCGAGTACGTGAGCACGACGGCCATCTGCAGGATGACGCGCAGCTTCTCGCGGATGTTGACTGCGGAGAACTCCTCGAAGCTCTCGGCGCAGTCGCCGGCTTGCAGGAGGAACGCATTACCGGCTGCGACCTGACCGAGCGAGGCCTGGAGCGAGCGGGCCTCACCGGCGAAGATCAGCGGCGGATAGCTGGAGATCTGCTTCAACGCCCGATCGAGGTCGCCCGTGTCGGGCCACTCCGGTTGCTGATTGGCCGTGTGCGAATGCCACGACGAGGGACTCCAGTCCTTTGCCACGGCTGGAATGCTAGCGACGGGCTTCCAACTGGCGGCAGAGGGAATCGCCGGGGTCGGCGTCGAGGGTGAAGCCGGCGAAGGGCACCATCTGCCCGGGCGGGGCGCCGAAGCGGAACAACGCGAGCTGATCGCCGACGACGACGGAGAGTTGACCGACGATCGGATCGACGACCACCGTCA
>JANPEN010000195.1:0-2871 GCA_031422955.1 Acidimicrobiia bacterium | reverse complement strand
TCTCAAGGCGATCCGCGAACACAACGCCGCCCATCCCCGGGCCTGAACGCGGGGCCGGCGCCGCGCCGGGGCCGGGGGAACCCGGCCCGATCAAAGGCCGAAGCGGGCTCCGAGCACGGCCAGGGTGGCGGGTTCCGAACCGCTCAGCTCGACGCGGGCGTGGTTCTGGCGGCCATAGGCGAACAGCAGCAGCTCGCTGGCTGGTGCGGTGGCGACCACCATCGGCTGGCCCGGTTTGGCCAACACCACGGCGCCGTCGGGCGTGTGAAGTTCCAGGCCGCCGGGGGCTCGACGGATGAGGGCACGGAGGCGACCAAGGGCCTTGCCCAAGGCATGCTCGAACCCGGCGTCCAGGGTCCGGGGCTCCCAGTCGGGGACCGCCCGGCGAACGTCTTCGTGGTGGACGAAGAACTCAACGGTGTTGGCCACCTCGTCGAGGGGACCGAAGCGCAGCGGGGACCAGAGGGGAGGGCCGCCCCGAACGGCGCCAACCAGCTCCGGCCAGGATCGCTCGGACTGGGCGATGCTGCGCTGCACCCGCTCGGTATAACGACGTAGCGGCGCCCACGGGACCACGATGCCGGGTGCGGCATCGGGTCGGCGTTCCCGCAGGATCAGGTGGGCAACCAGATCGAGGGTGGTCCAGTCCCCGCAGAGGGTGGGGGCGGCCGGTCCGGCCTCGAGAAGCAGCTCGCACAGCAGGTCACGTTCGCATTGGGCCCAGTTCGTCACGAACCCCAGCCTAGGAACCGGCGGGGCCCTGTCTTCGAGGAGCAGAAGGCACGGCGGCGGCGGGCGCTCAGGCGGCGAAACGATGGGCGGTGTCGGGGGTGGCGATGGCCACCAGCAGCTCGAGCTCGCTGGCCCGGCGGCGGTAGGCGACGGCCAGGGGGGCCGGTGCGCTCAGCGCCCAGCGGCGCATACGGTCCGCCCGAGCATGCAACTCGGCCAGGCTGGGGGTGGGTTGCGTGGTGGCTTGCATCGTCCGGTCCATTTTCTTGGGTGCTCCTGGTGCTGGCGAGGAATGTCGCCTGATCGGGTGAGCCGCTGGCTCTTGATGTGCCCATCTTCACGGCGTTCGTAACTTCGCGAATCGGGGATGTCCCCCATTAGGGTCGGCCTCTCCGAGGGCTCCGCCGGGGTCCAGGACTCGGGGGTAGCTGTGCGGGTGATGACGACGGGCTTGGAATTTCCGGAGGGGCCGATCGCCCTACCCAACGGCGACGTGTTATTGGTGGAGATCGCCCGCGGCACGCTGACGCGCTGTCGGCCCGACGGCAGCACCGAGGTGGTGGCCGAAACCGGCGGCGGGCCCAACGGCGCCGCCATGGGGCCGGACGGCAAGGTCTACATCTGTAACAACGGTGGTTTCGAGTGGCACCAGCGGGGCGGGCTGCTGTTGCCCGGCTTCCAGCCCGATAGCTACACCGGCGGCTCCATCCAACGGGTCGATCTCGAAACCGGCGCGGTGGAAACGCTCTTGACGGAAGGTGACGGTCGGGCTCTGCGAGGCCCCAACGACATCGTGTTCGACCGGGCCGGTGGGTTCTACTTCACCGACCTGGGCAAGGGCCGGGTCGACACCATGGACCGCGGCGCCATCTATTACGCCTCGCCCGACCTCAGCCGGGTCACCACCGTGGCCTACCCGCTGCTCACCCCCAACGGGGTCGGTCTGTCCCCGCAGGAAGATCGTCTGTACTACGCCGAGACGGCCACCGGTCGGGTTTGGTACTGGGAGCTGGATGGGCCAGGCGTGCCGCGCCAGACGGCGGCGCAGATCTCCTCCACCTCGGTGCAGGCCACCCTGTTGGGCAACGTGGGGGGCATCGGCCGGCTCGATTCGCTGGCGGTAGACGCCGAGGGCAACGTCTGCGTAGCCACCCTGATGGTGGGCGCCATCACCGCCTTCGCGCCCGACGGCCAGACCAGGGCCATCGTGCCCGTCCCCGGCGATGATCCCATGGTGACCAACATCTGTTTCGGCGGCCCGGGGCTGGCAACCGCCTTCATCACCGCCTCGGGCAAGGGCAACCTCTACGCCCACGAATGGCACTGTCCCGGTCTCGCCCTCAACTTCGGAGGTCTCTCCTGATGAGCAACGTGGAGCTCAGCTCACCCGCCCCCCAGGTGACCCAGATCACCCTCAACCGTCCAGACAAGCTCAATGCACTGACCTATGAGCTGGTACGGGACTTGCACGAGGCGCTGCTGGCCATCGACGCCGACCACGACTGCCGGGTGGTGTTGCTCACCGGGGCCGGCCGGGGCTTTTGCGCCGGCCTGGACCTGAACGGCTTCGGCACCATCCCGGGGACCGAGCAGCTGGGCAGCGCCCAGCAAGGCATGGCCGTCCAGCAGTTCATCGCCACCTTGGTGCCGCGCATGCGGGATCTGCGCCAGCCCGTCATCTCCGCCATCAACGGTCCCTGCGCGGGGGGCGGGTTCGCCCTGGCGCTGGCTTCGGACATCCGGGTGTGCGCCACCAACGCCAAGTTCGGCACCGCCTTTGTCCGCCTCGGCCTGTCCGGTTGCGACATCGGCGTGTCTTGGATGCTGCCCCGCCTCATCGGTGCCTCCCGAGCCTGGGAGCTGCTGCTCACCGGCCGGGTTTTCGACGCGGCCGAGGCGGACAAGCTCGGGCTGGTCACCGAGTGCGTGCCCCCCGAGGCGCTCATGGAGTCCGCCCTGGCCACGGCCGAGCGCATCAAGGCCAACTCGCCGTTCGGGGTGTGGATGACCAAAGAGGTTATGTGGTCGAACCTGGAGACGGGTTCGCTGGCGGCGGGGATCGATCTGGAGAACCGCACCCAGATTCTCGCCTCCCACACCCAGGACTGCCGGCGGGCCATGAGCAGCTTCTTCAGCCCC
>JANPEN010000194.1:0-3751 GCA_031422955.1 Acidimicrobiia bacterium | reverse complement strand
CGGGGCTCCTACCTGCAGCGTCGCGTCATACAACGAACCACAGCGCCCCAGATCTGGATGGAACCCGCAGATCCTTGGCGGCGCCGCAGAAATTCGGCGCTAGATCGGCCCCAGATCGGTCCGGGCTCGGGCGCACCCTGGCCGATTCGGCCAGCTACCGGCCGCCGGGGTGACGCGGGGGCGTCCCTCGTCAACCCAGCGCCGAAATCGCGTAGGATCAGGGTCCGTTGCGCAGACCGGTTGCGTTCAGCTTGTGGAGGTGTGTGTGGCTGTTGATGCCGCGACCAGGGCAATTCTCGACCAGATGGCCAGTGCCGGTGGGAAGCCCATCCACGAAAGCACCCCGGAAGAGGTACGCGCGCTGGGCGCTGCCCTAGCCGCCCTGGCCGGCCCGGCCCCTGCGGTGTCTCGCAGCGAAGATCACCAGGTGCCCGGTCCCAACGGCGCCATCCCTGTCCGCGTTCTGGTCCCACCCCAGGGGGCGCGCGGCGTGATCGTTTACCTTCACGGCGGGGGCTGGGTGATCGGCTGCGCCGACGAGTACGACACGATGGCCCGCAAGCTGGCCGAGCGGACGTCGTGCGCGGTGGTGCTGGTGGACTACCGCCTCGCTCCCGAGCATCGCTACCCCGCTGCGGTGCAGGACAGCTACGCCGCTCTGGAATGGACGGCCAGCCGTCTCGAGGAGATCACTGGACGCACCCAGGTGCCCCTCATGGTGGCTGGAGACAGCGCCGGTGGGAACCTGGCTGCGGTGCTCGCCATCCTGGCCAGGGATCGCAACGGCCCTGAGATAGCCCTGCAGGTGCTCATCTACCCGGTCACCGACGCTGATTTCACCACTGCCTCCTACGTCGATGCCGACAACCAGCTCCTGCTCACCCGCGAGGCCATGGTCTGGTTCTGGGACCACTACCTGCCCGAAACCTCACGGCGAGCCGAGCCCGAGGCTTCTCCCTTGCGGGCCGCCAGCCTGGCCGGTCTCGCCCCCGCGGTGGTGTTGACCGCGGAGCACGATGTGCTGCGCGACGAGGGTGAGGCCTATGCCCAACGGTTGGAGCAGGCCGGGGTGGCGGTGGATTTCAAGCGCCACGCCGGCCAGACCCACGGTTTCTTCACCCTGCTGCTGCTGCCCGGCAGCGAACGCGGCTTCCAGCAGGTCGTCAAGGCGGTGCGGGCCGCCACCGTGCACCATGCCCGAAACCGCGCCGCCACCCACGCCGGCTGACCGCAACCCTCCATCGAAGCTCGATCAAGGAAAGAAGCACCCACCATGGCCGCAACTGTTGCTACCAAAGATCTTGACGCCGTTGTTATCGGGGCCGGATTCGCCGGTCTCTACATGAACTACCGACTTCGGGAAACGCTGGGCCTGGACACCCAGGTCTACGAGGCGGGTGACAACGTTGGGGGTACCTGGTACTGGAACCGCTATCCCGGTGCCCGTTGTGACTCCGATTCCTACATGTATTGCTTCTCTTTCGACAAGCAGCTCATGCAGGAGTGGGAGTGGAGCGGGAAGTACCCCGAGCAGCCGGAGATCCTGCGCTACCTCAGCCACGTGGCCGATCGCTTTGACCTGCGCCGCAACATGCAGTTCAACACCAGGGTCACCGCCGCTCACTTCAACGAGGCGACCAACCGTTGGGAGATCGAGACGGACCAGGGTGACAAGGTCACCGCCAAGTTCCTGATCACCGGCATCGGCTGCTTGTCCTCCGGCCAGATCCCCAACATCCCCGGTCGGGACAGCTTCCTGGGTGACTCCTACCACACCGGGGCCTGGCCCCATACCGGGGTGGACTTCACCGGCAAGCGGGTGGGTGTCATCGGCACCGGTTCCAGCGGGGTGCAGTCCATCCCGGTCATTGCCAAGCAGGCGGCGCACCTGCACGTGTTCCAGCGCACACCGCAGTACACCATCCCCGCTCGCCACCACACGGTGGACAAGGCGTTCCTGGATGAGGTCAAGAAGGACTACGACGCTATCTACGACAAGGCCCGTTGGTCCCAAGGGGGCCTGCCCATCGACCCCATTGAGCGTTCGGCCCTTTCCGTCACCGACGAGGAGCGCACCGCTATCTATGAAGCGGCGTGGCAGGAGGGCGGCTTCAAGTTCCTGTTCGGCTCGTTCTTTGATATCGCGGTGGATCGCCGGGCCAACGACACTGCCTCAGAGTTCATCCGAGCCAAGATCCGCGCCATTGTCAAAGACCCCGATGTGGCCGACAAGTTGGTGCCGGTAGACCATCCCTTCACCTCCAAACGGGCGCTGATCGACACCGACTATTTCGATACCTACAACCGTGACAACGTGACGCTGGTGGACATTCGCCATGCCCCCATTCAGGAGATCACCCCGACCGGTATCCGCACCGAGGACGGCCACTACGAGCTCGACATCATCGTGTTCGCCACCGGGTTCGACGCCATGACCGGCACCTTCAACCGGATCGACATCCAGGGTCGTGACGGCGAGAAGTTGAAGGACAAATGGGCCGCCGGCCCCCAGACCTACCTGGGGGTGGCCAGCGCCGGGTTCCCCAACCTGTTCATGATCACCGGCCCGGGCTCGCCCTCGGTGCTGTCCAACATGCCAGTGTCCATCGAGCAGCACGTCGAATGGATCTCCGGCGCCATTGCCCATACCGTCGAGCACGGCGTCACTGTCATAGAGGCCGAGGCCACCGCTGAGAAGGAGTGGGTGGCTCACGTCAACGAGTTGGCCGAGCAGACCATGTTCATGTTGGCCGATTCGTGGTACCTCGGGGCCAACATTCCCGGCAAACCCCGGGTGTTCATGCCCTATCCCGGGGGTGTCGGTGCCTACCGTCAGAAATGCAACGAGGTGACAGAAGCGGGCTATCTCGGCTTCTCCCTCGACCACAACGAACCGGCCGTGGCCCGATAGTTACTTGCTCCGGAAGCATGCCGGTGGGGCGGCCCTTCTGTGGGCCTCCCTGTCGGCATGGTTAGGCCTTATGAGTGCGGCGTCGCCTGATCTGATCTGACGAGTTGAGGCTAGCGGTGACATGCCACGACGGAACGGGGGGATCGTCTGGTGTTAATTGCGGCGCGGTCGGCAGGATTGTGGTTGGTGGGTGGTGCCGTCTGGTTTGGTGAAGATGGGTTGTTGAGACATGTCGAGCCGCACCTGCCATTGTTTGGTGTGGAGGAAGGTGTGGTGCCATCGGCAGAGGAGCAGCCCGTTGTTCACCGAGGTGGGGCCGCCGTTTTCCCAGTGGGTGCAGTGGTGGATGTCGCACCAGCCGGGTGGTCGGTGGCAGTGGGGGAACCGGCAGTGCCGGTCTCGTAGCCGGATGGCGCCAGCCATGGGTTCTGGCCAGATTCTGGTGGCGTGTCCGATGTCGAGGATTTCGCTTTCGGCGCCGAGCACGATGCGGGTGAAGCTGGCGTCACACATCGCTTCCGCGGGCAAGGGCGTTTCGGGGTGGAAGGTTCCGTCTGGGTCGAGGCGCACGACGAGGCTGACGTGGTGGCGGTCCGACCTCGACCGGCGGCCGGTTCGCGGCGCAGGCTGCCGGCGGCGAGATCGCCCAGGGCTTGGGCGCGAAGGCCGGGGATGCTTGAGCCTTCGAGTGAGGGGTCGCCGTCTCGTTTGGCTTGGAGGTAGCGGCCGATGCCTGTGTCGAGGACCTGATTGAGTAACTGGCCGTCTTGGGGACTGAGGTCCCCTTCGAGGTGCCAGCGTCCTTCGAAGGTTTCGGAGAGGTGCACGGTGGAGGGTTCG
>JANPEN010000193.1:0-4757 GCA_031422955.1 Acidimicrobiia bacterium | reverse complement strand
CAGGGCCCGGTCGAGCTGACGGTCGAACTGCAGGCGTTGGGCCAGTCGCTGGGTCTCGGGCAAATCCTGCCGGGCGTGGAGGGGGGGATCGGGGAGGAGGGGCGGGGTCGGGCGGGCCAGGCGGGGGGCGGCCAGCCAGGAGCCGATGCCAGCCAAACAAGCCAACAAGGTGCCTACCGCCAACGCCTGGCCTGCCCCCTGCAGGCCGGGAATGAGGGCGGCGGCGGTGGCGGCGGTGGCGTAGCAGACCAGCACCAAGGCGGTGGCCCCGATACTGAACGGGGCCCGCCCCGCGGGCGATCGTCCGGTCATGGTCCTCTATCGGGCGGTACCCCTAACGGCTGTAGCCAGCCAGGTCCGGTTACCCGATATGGGGGCGCAGGTCGCTCCGCTAACCTGAGCGGTCGTGCTGCACCTGTTCGATACCGCCCGGGGCATGGTCGTGCCTTTCGAGACCAAAGAAGCCAACAAGGTCTCCATGTACGTGTGCGGTCCCACCGTGTACGGCCCGCCCCACCTCGGTCACGGTCGCTTCTCGCTGGTGTTCGACGTGTTGCGCCGCTACCTCGAGTGGAGCGGTTTCGAGGTTCGCTACGTCTCCAACATCACCGATATCGACGACAAGATCATCGAGCGGGCCAACCGGGAGAACCGGCCGTGGCAGGACATCACCACCAAATGCGAGTCGATCTGGTTCAAGGCCATGGACGGCATCGGCGTGCAGCGCCCGACCGTGTCGCCCCGGGCCACGGAGTACGTGGAGAAGATGGTCGACCTCATCGCCAACCTGCTCGAAGCGGGCAAGGCCTACGAAACCAGCGACGGGGTGTACCTGGACTGCTCGATGGTGGATGGGTACGGGCTGTTGGCCCGCCAAAGTCTCGATTCGCTGCAGACTGGGGCACGGGTGGAAGGCAGCGACGAGAAACGCAACCCCATCGACTTCGTGCTGTGGAAGAAGGCCAAACCGGGTGAGCCGACCTGGCCCGCGCCCTGGGGTGCGGGCCGGCCGGGCTGGCACACCGAGTGCGTGGTGATGTCCTTAGACCTGCTCGGTGAGGGCTTCGATCTGCACGGCGGCGGTCAGGACCTGGCCTTTCCCCACCACGAGAACGAGCGAGCCCAAGCGGTCGCGTTGGGTGCTTCCTTCGCCCGGCACTGGGTCCACAACGGTTTCGTGGAGGTTGAGGGGGAGAAGATGTCCAAGTCCTTGGACAACTTCACCAACTTGATGGATTTGCTGGCCCGCCACGACGGCAGGGCCTATCGCATGTTGGTGCTGAGAGCCCACTACCGTTCCCCCTTGGAGGTCACCACCGCCACCATCGCGGACGCCGAACGTTCCCTCGACCGCCTTGATGCCTTCGCTCGTCGCTCGGCAGAGTTGGTGGGAGCCTCCACCGTGGCGGACCCGTCGTCGTTGGCGCAGTTCCGCACGGCCATGGACGACGATCTCAACACGCCCGGGGCGTTGGACCAGCTGTTCCGGGCGGTGCGAGCCGCTAACACGGCCCTCGACGCCGAGGACGATGCCACCGCCGCGGCGCTGGCGGTGGCGGTACGCGAGATGTGTGTAGCGGTGGGGTTGCGTCTGCATGAGGCCGATACGTCGGGTCCGCCGGCGGATGTTCTCGTCCTTGCCGAGGAGCGTGCGGCGGCCCGGTCGGCTCGAGATTTTGCCAGGGCCGATTCGTTGCGGGGGGAACTGGCCGCTCGAGGGTGGCTGGTCGAGGATGGGACCCAGGGGCCCATCCTGCGTCGTAAGAGTTGAACGCCCGAAGGGGCGCGGTAGCCTTTGCCTCCGTGCGCCAGACGCGGGAGCCCTTGCCCCGAGGCTTTACCAGCCTCTGGTTGACTGTTGTGCTCGACCTCGTCGGTTTCGGCATCGTGTTGCCCATCCTGCCGCTCTACACCCAAGATCTCGGTGCCTCGGTTTTCACCATAGGCGTCGTGCTGGCCGCCTACTCGGCGGCCCAGATGGTCGGCGCGCCGGTGTTGGGACGCCTATCGGACCGTTACGGTCGGCGTCCGGTGATTGTCATCTCCTTGGTCGGTAGCGCGGTGGGCCACCTTCTCACCGGTATGGCCGGATCAGTGGCGCTCATCATCGCGGCCAGGGCGCTCGACGGGTTCTCCGGAGGCAGTCTCTCCGTCGCCCATGCCGCTGCCGCTGATCTGGCTCCTCCTCCCCAACGCCCCCGTCTGTTCGGGCTGCTGGGGGCGGGCATCGCCCTTGGCTTCGTGGCCGGGCCGGCCCTTGGTTCTTTGGCCGCCAAAGGCGGACCTAAGCTCCCGTTCTTCCTGGCCGCCGCCCTGTGTGGCGCCAACGCCATCTCGGCCTGGTGGCGCCTGCCCGCCTTCGCGCCATCGCCTGGATCTCACCCCGGTCATACCGTTCCCGCGACCCCCGGCGGTTCGGGCCCGGCATCGGTGGAGCCGGCCCCGGCCCGGGGCCTGGCGCTGCTGGCGCCCTCTACTCTGCTCGGTCGAACGTTGCTCACCGCGCTGGTCATCGGGGTCGGCTTCGCCGGCTTCGAGTCGACCTTCTCGCTGCTGGGCCGGGTCCGGGTGGGCCTGACTGAGGGCTCGGCCGGGTTGGTCTTCGCCGGCATCGGCCTTGTGCTGTCCGTGGTCCAGGGGGTGCTCGTCAAGCGGGTCATCGGCCGTTGGGGAGCGCCGAGTACAGCTCGTTTCGCGGTAGCCATCAACATGGTCGGCTTTGCGTTGCTCATTCCGGCGGCCGGCTGGGTGGGGCTCATCCCGGCGCTGTTGTTGCTGACCGTTGGCCAGGGCTTGTTGAGCCCTTCGATGTCGACGCTGGTGTCCTCGGTGGCCGCGCCCGATCAGCGGGGCGCGGTGTTCGGCGTGCAACAGTCGGTCAACGCAGCCAGCCGCGTGCTGGGCCCACTGATAGCGCTGAGCCTGTTCAGTATTCGGGTGCCGCTGCCCTACATCGTTGGGGTGGCGCTGGCCGCCGTCGGCTGGGTATCGCTGAACAGGCTGCCGCTGCGTCAACCCCCCGTCGCCGCTCCGGTGCCCGCTCCCACCCCCGCCGCTTAACGTCCCCGTCCCCCGTCCCGGCCTGTCACCGATGACCTCGGCCCTGGTCTGCGGTATTGAACTTGCATTGGAGTTTCTCCGGTGACGAAATGGGAGGGTGCGTTGGCGGGTGCGTTGGCGGGTGCAGGTTCCGTGGTCGATGGCGCGGCGCACGGGTCGGGGCCGGAGACCGTCGACCCTGCCCGGGTCATACGTTCCCGGACGGTAATAAGGTCGTCGCCCGTATCCGAGCCGCCGCGAGGTGACCCATGTCCGAATTCTCCCTCAACCTCAACGAGGATCAGATCCAACTCCAGAAATGGGTCCACGACTTCGCCGAAGACGTGGTGCGACCGGCCGCCGGCGACTGGGACGAGCGAGAAGAGTTCCCCTGGCCCATCGTCCAAGAGGCCGCCCGCAACGGGCTCTACGGCCTCGACTTCGTGGCCAACGCCTTCGCGGATCCCACCGGTCTGACCTTTCCGGTGGCCTTCGAGGAGCTGTTCTGGGGCGACGCCGGCATCGGGCTGGCTATCTTCGGTTCCTCCCTGGCCGCCGCCGCCATCTTCGCTACCGGCACCCCCGAACAGCTCGGCGAATGGCTGCCCCAGTGTTACGGCACCCCGGAGCAGGTCATGTTGGGCGCCTTTTGCGTGTCCGAGCCCGATGCCGGCTCCGACGTGTCCTCACTGCGAACCCGGGCGGTCTACGACGAGGCCGCCCAGGAGTGGGTGCTCAACGGCACCAAAGCCTGGATCACCAATGGCGGGATCGCCGATGTCCACGTGGTGGTGGCCGCCGTGGATCCCACCTTGCGAGCCCGAGGCCAAGCC
Source organism: Acidimicrobiia bacterium (assembly GCA_031422955.1). Lineage (GTDB taxonomy): Bacteria > Actinomycetota > Acidimicrobiia > Acidimicrobiales > CAIXPF01 > CAIXPF01. Next base: position 885 of record JANPEN010000193.1, on the reverse strand, counting down.
AGCTTTGTTATACCGTCCGGTACGGTTGGGCTGTCTCAGGGCCAGAAGTATCGCAAGCACGGCATCCGGGCCAGCCACACCGCCGAGGTCATCCTCAACGAGGTGCGAGTGCCAGCCCGTTGCCTGTTGGGGGGCAAGGAGCGTCTCGACGAACGGCTGGCTCGAGCCCATGCCGCTGGTCGAGATGGCCACTCGGGTCAGGGTCAGCCGGCCATGGCCACCTTCGAGGCGTCTCGACCGGCGGTGGCCTCCCAGGCCCTTGGCGTGGCCAGGGCCGCCTACGAGTACGCGCTTGCCTACGCCAAGGAACGGCAAGCCTTCGGTCGCGCCATCATCGAGAATCAGTCGATCGCCTTCATGCTGGCCGACATGGCCATGGAGATCGATGCTGCCCGCTTGCTGGTGTGGCGAGCCGCGTGGCAGGCCCACAACGGCGGTTTGCATCGGGGCGAGGGCTCCATGGCCAAGCTCAAGGCCGGGCGGGTGGCGGTGTGGTCGACCGAGCGGGCCATCCAAATCCTCGGCGGCTATGGCTACACCCGCGAGTGCCCCGTCGAACGCTGGCATCGCGACGCCAAGATCTACGACATCTTTGAAGGCACCGAGCAAATTCAGCAGCTCGTGATCGCTCGTGCCATCTCTGGCCTGCGCATCGAGTAACGGCCGGGGCATAGGGGCATTTTCAGCCCCGACCACGCCGCAGCAGAGCGGCAGCGGAACCGCCGTCGACCACGGCACCGAAGATCGCCTGCCGTTGCCCGAGCCGCTCAATCGCATGCAGGTAGGTGCTATGCGTCGTGGCGCTCGAAGCGTGCCCAAGATCCATCTGGAGTGTCTTCACTGAGTCGCCGGCCTCCAGTCGAAGCGTTGCGTATCCGTGGCGCA
>JANPEN010000192.1:0-7634 GCA_031422955.1 Acidimicrobiia bacterium | reverse complement strand
GCCACAAACCCGACCAGGTAGGCCGCTCGAGCCGCGGCAGGGGCAGACTGCTCAGCGGTTCGGCGACCGCCCGCCTCAATCAACGGTCGCCCTGCCGCGGCGGTGACCATACGGGCCCCAGCCGCGGCCACCGCCGAATCGTGGTTGAGGATGGACAGCAGCAGCGTTTCGAGCACCACCGCCTCGGCGAAGCTGGCCTCGACGGTGAGCACAGGCGAACCAGGGAAGTAGACCTCACCCTCGCGGTAGCCGGTTATCGTGCCACCGAACCGGTAGCAAGCCAGCCACTCGAGGGTGGCGGGCGCCAAGAAGGCCCGCTGGTCGAGCCAGTCGAGGTCCCGTCGGTCGAAACCGAAGCGGTTCACTGCCTCCACCAAGCGTCCGATACCGGCGAGGACCCCGTAGCGGCGACCAGGCGGGAGGCGGCGGGCGAAGCATTCGAACACTGCCCGATGACGGGCCACCCCCGAACGCAGGGCCGCGTCGACCATGGTCAGCTCGTAATGATCGGTGAGCAGTCCCGACGTCGGTCCCAGATCGACCACAGGGCCATGCTCCACGGTCGGCATGGTAGGCGGGCACAGGAGGCGGGCACGGTAGGCCTTGTACTCACGATGAGCGTAAGTTCCCGGGACCCGAGCGGATTAGGGGTTGCGGGCCATGTTGGCGAACTTGGTGTATTGGCCCAGGAAGGCCAACCGCACCGTGCCGGTGGGACCGGATCGGTGTTTGGCCACGATGACCTCAGCGACGCCCTGATCTTGGGTTTCGCGGTTGTAGACCTCGTCGCGGTACAGGAACAGCACGACGTCAGCGTCCTGCTCCAAGGATCCGGATTCACGCAGATCCGAAAGCATGGGCCGCTTGTCTGCCCGCTGCTCCAGTCCACGGTTGAGCTGCGCCAACGCCACCACCGGGGCTTCGATCTCGCGAGCCAGGATCTTCAAGCCACGGCTGATCTCAGCCACCTCGACCTGGCGGCTCTCCGCTGAGGTTCGTCCGGTCATGAGCTGGATGTAGTCCACCACCACCACACCCAACTCGCCGACCTGGGACTTGAGCTTGCGGGCCTTGGAGCGGATCTCCATCACCGTGACGTTGGGGTTGTCGTCGATCCAGATGGGGGCTTCGGCCAGTGGCCCTACCGCCCGACCCAGCTTCTCCCAGTCGCTTTCGGACAGCTTGCCGGTGCGCATGCGGGTGGCGTCCACCCTGGCCTCGGAGGACAGCAAGCGCTGGGTGATCTCCAACCGGCTCATCTCCAGCGAGAAGATCAGCGACGGCTTGTGGGAAGCCAGCGCCGCGTGGGCGGCCATACCGAGGGCGAAGCTGGTCTTGCCCATGGCCGGGCGGGCCCCGATCACCACGAGGGCGTTGGGCTGGAGGCCGGCGAGGATCTCGTCGAGATCGGTATAACCGGTCGGGGTGCCGGTGATGGACTCGCCCCGTTCGTAGAGCTGCTCCAACCGGTCGAGGGTCTGGCCCAACAACTCGTGCATCGATGCGGTGGTGGTGGCCACCCGGTGTTGGGCCAGGTTGAAAATCATCGACTCGGCCTGATCCACTGCCTTGGCCACATCGTCGGGGAGTGAGTAGCCCAGCTCGGCGATCTCGCCGGCGGTGTTGATCATGCTGCGCAACAACGCCAACTCCTCCACGATCTCGGCGTGGCGACGAGCGTTGGACAGCGCAGGGGCCGAGGCCTGCAGGGCGACCAGGGTGGCCGCTCCCCCGATGGCCTCCAACAGCCCAGCCCGGTTCAGCTCATCGGCAACGGTGATGGGATCGGCGGGTTCACCAGCGCCGTACAGGGAAGCAACAGCATCGAAAATGTGTCCGTGGGCGGGCTTGTAGAAATGCTCCGGGCGCACGATCTCCGTGGCGCTGGCGATGGCCTCCCGGGACAGCAGCATGGCCCCCAGCAGAGACTCCTCCGCCGAGAGGTTGTGGGGCGACACCCGAGTGGTCGGGCGGGTCGGTTCGCCAGAAAAAGCGACAGCCATAGTGGGAACACCTTGCAGGCAGGGTGAGATCACCTTGCGGGATTAGGGCTGTGCACTACCAGTGGACAGCCCCGAAACTTCTGTGGAAAACCCAGTGGGAACTGGGTATGACGACACGTCACCGGTGGAAAACACTGGGGACATCGACCATTTACTGGGGAAAACGACCACCCCACGCCCGAAGGCGTGGCGTGGGACAGTGTTTTCGAGGTGGATTCGCGCCCCGAGTGGTCAGTGGGCGACGACGTCGACCTGGAGGAAGATCTGCACATCGTTGTGCAGGTGGGCGGGAACGGAGTGCATACCCACCGACTTGATGTGCTCGTTCATGGCGATCGCCCGGCGGTCGATCTCCAGTCCCGTCTGGTTGTAGACGGCCTCGGCCACGTCGCCCTCAGAGATGGAGCCGAAAAGTCGGCCCTCTTTGCTGGCCCGGGCCCCGAGTTTGATGACCATTGGGGCCAACTGCTTGGCGATCTCCTCCGCCGCGGCCCGGTCCCGAGCATCTTTGACGTCACGGGAGGCCCGCATGGTCACCGCTTGGGTTTCGGCCCCGGCCGAGGCGCGCATGGCCAAACCCTGGGGCAGCAGGTAATTGCGGGCATAGCCGTCGCTCACGTCGACGATCTCGCCTCGTTTGCCCAGACCCCGCACGGTGTTGCGCAAGATGATGCGGATCATGCCTGCTCCTCGTCGGTGTCTGCCTCGACGGGGGCATCGACGACAAGGTCGGGCGTCGCCGCCAACTCGCTGTCGTCGCCTCCACGAGGAGGACGGCCTTCGCCCCTACCGCCGCGCTCGCCCCGGTCGGGACGCGAGCTGCGCTGGGTTGTCACCCGGTTGGTGTAAGGCAACAGCGCCATCTCACGAGCGTTCTTGATGGCCATGGCCACCGCCCGTTGTTGCTGCTGATCGTTGCCGGTCACCCGGCGAGCACGGATCTTGGCCCGATCCGACATGAAGCGGCGCAACAGATTGACGTCTTTGTAATCGACGTAGGCGACCCGCTCCTGGGTAAGGACCGAGATCTTCTTCTTAGCCCGCTTAGCGTTGTCCTTCAGCTTGCCCCGCTGGGGGGTTTTCACCTTCGCCATCAGAAGGGCTCCTCGTCGTAGTCATAGGCCGGGGCCTGGTTGGGGGCTGGCCGGTTGAAGCCACCGCCGCCCCCGCCACCGCCACCGCTTCCACTGCTGGGCTCGCCGCCAGAACCAGCGCGGCGTTCGTTCTTGGTGACCTGGGCTGTGGCCCAACGCAGCGAAGGCCCGATCTCGTCGGCGACGACCTCGATCTTCGAACGCTTATCGCCCTCTTGGGTCTCCCAGGAGCGTTGTTCCAAACGGCCTTGCACAACAACCCGCGAGCCTCGGGTAAGGGACTCCGAGACGTTCTCGGCCAGGGTGCCGTAGGCGACCACGTCGAAGAAGGAGGTTTCTTCCTTCCACTCCTGGGTCTGGCGGTCCTGGCGGCGCCGGTTGACGGCCAAGCCGAACTGGGCGACAGCCATGCCGCCAGGGGTGAACCGCAACTCGGGGTCGCGGGTGATGTTGCCGACCAGGTCGACGGTGTTTCCTATGGCCATGGGTGGCTGCCGATCAAGAGGCTTGCTTACCGAGCAGGCCGCGCCGGGTGACCTCGTGCTCGGGGAGCCGCATCGTCTTGTGGCGAACTACTTGGTCCGCGATCCGCAGGAACCGGCTGATGTCTTCGAGGCTCGCCGCCTCGGTGACGATCTCGAGCACGACGTAATAGCCCTCGAGCTTGTGGTCGATCTCATAGGCGAAGCGACGCCGACCCCATCGATCGGTGGTGGCGACCTTGCCCTTTCCGGCGGTCACCATCTCGTTGACCCGGTTCAGCATCTGCTGAATGCCAGAGTCATCGACATCGGAATGGAAGATGATCATCATCTCGTAAACCCGCATGCGGGTGCATACCTCCCTCTGGTCCCGGCGGGTGCGCCGGGGCCTCGACCGGTGTCGAGGCAGGGTCGTTGGATTGGGACCCTGCACTCTACTGGGCACTCGCACCGCGTCGGCCATTCCGACCCGTCGCGAGCGCCTTCCTGCAGTATCCACGAGGGGTAGGACAGTCTGGGCGCAGAGCCTGGCCCTCGCGCTCAGTCGGTGGTCGAGCCGGCTTGATTTTGCCTGGTGGTTGGTCCCGCCGCCGCCCCCACCGTGCTCGTGGGCACTGCGGTGGAACTAGTCGTCGGGGGGCTGGATCCCGCAACGGTCGACGTCGACCCGCCCGGCACCGACCCAGGGACCAAACCCGGCGTCGGTGTCGAGGAGACCGGGACGGAGGACCCTGGCACCGAGGACCCCGGCACCGACGAGGCCGCGACGGTGGGTGCCGGTGGCGTGGAGCTGGTCGTAGGGGCCAACGTGGTGGTCGTTCGGAACCCGCCGGCCGGCACCGTACCGTTCACCGCTTTCACGTCAGCCACCTCCACCGTCTCGCCCGGGAAACGGCTGGCCGTAGCGAGCGCGCAGGTTGGGGTGTCTTTCGTCGCCTCGGTCATGAACCGGGCCCAAATCTGGGCGGGGAAGGTGCCACCACCCACGTTGGCCACCCCGTGAAGGTCCACCATGGAAGCCACCGCTTGGCCATCGGTACCTGGGTAACCCATCCACACCGAGGCGGTGATCATGGCGGTATCGCGGCAGGTGTAGCCCACGAACCAGGCGTCCCGATAGTCCTCGGTCGTTCCCGTTTTACCCGCAGCCGGGATAGCTAGACGGGCCTGGCCGCCGGTACCATCCTCGATGACTTTCACTAACGCAGTCGTCACCGCATCGGCGGTGTCGATCTGCAGGACCCGTTTGATCTGATAAGGCGGGGCCGACCACACCACCGTACCGCTGGAGTCCTCAACCCTGGTCACGAGCACGGGCTCCACGTAGGAACCGCGGCTGGCCAAGGTGTTGTAGGCCGAGGCCATGTCCAACACCGACACCTCCCCCGAGCCCAGTACCAGCGCCGGCACCGCCGGCAACTCGGCGGTAATACCCATATCGTTGGCCAGCTCCACCACCCTGGCCGCGCCCTCACGCAACATGAGCTGGGCGTAGACGGTGTTGGAGGACGCGGCCAGCCCGTCGATGAGGTTGTAGCGACCACTGGCGGACGCACCGCCGGAGACGTTCCAGTCGGCCCCGTCGTTGGCGCCCGCGAACACCACCTCAGCGGGGGCGGGGAAGCTAGAAAGCGGCGACAGGCCGTCTTCGATAGCCGCGGCCAAAGCGAACGGTTTGAAGGTGGATCCGGGCTGGCGTCCCGAGCCCCCTCCGGCGGTACCGGTGGCCAGGTTGACCTGAGACTGGGCGAAATCCTTGCCCCCCACCATGGCTAACACCCGGCCACGATCATCCACCGCCACCAAGGATCCGGCCGGGTCGCCGGCTTCGTCGAGGACCCCATCGACCGCCGGCCCCATCGCCGGGTCCCGCCCATAGATGGTGGTGTATGCCGCGTCCTGCAGGGACCGGTCCATCGACGTATACACGCGGAGCCCACCGTTGAACACCCGTTGAGCGCCGAACTCCTCAATGAGCCACTGACGCACCGTGTCCACGAAGTATTCAGCGCCGGCGCCGTGGTAGTAGATGAGGCTGCCGTCGGCGGATTCCAGGCGAGGTTGCACATACCCACTGGCCCGGTCGTCGACCACCTTAAAGGGCAGGTTCTTCACCGCCACCGCCTGCTCCGGGGTGATGTAACCCTCGACCAGCATCCCCTCCAGCACCGAGTCCCTGCGAAACTGTGCCTCCTGCGGATCGAAATAAACATCTGCCGTCTCCGGCGAGCGGATCAAGCCCGCCAGGTACACGGCCTTGGCGAGGCCCTTGGCGCTCAGTTCCGGCGTGTCGTATTCAATGCCGACGAACTCGATGCCCTGGCCGAAATAGGCGTTGGAAGCGGCCTGTACGCCGTACGCCCCACGACCGAAGTAAATGGTGTTGAGGTAGTCGGTGAGGATCTCCTCTTTGGTGCTAGCCCGTTCCAGCTTGACCGCCAACACCGCTTCCCGAACCTTGCGGCTGAGACTGCGTTCCTGGGTGAGGAAGGCGTTCTTCACGTATTGCTGGGTGATCGTGGAGCCACCTTGGAGCTCGCCGCGGCTCTGCACGTCGCGGACCAGGGCCCGAGCGATGCCGAAAGGATCGACCCCACCGTGACGGAAGTAGTCCCGGTCCTCTGCCGCCAGAACCGCCTGGACCACGATGGGGGGAATCTGCTGGTAGCCGACCAGCTCCCGGTTGATCCCAGCCTGGAGACTGGCCACCTCGTTACCGTGGGCACAACCGCTGGCTACCTCGGCCGAGCACAGGTAGGTGGTCTGGGCCAACTCGGCGGCGTCGGGCAACGTGACCCTCGACACGATGGTGGCCACCCCAGCCACACCCACCACGAATAAAATGCCAATCGCGTAGAGCGCCCTACGATGACGCCAGAAGAAGCTGCGCCGGACCTTGCGCCGCCGGTGACCTTCCAGCTTACGTACCTGGCGTTGCTCACGGCGGGCCGCTTGCCGCAGGGGGCCACCGCGCCGGGCTGGACTGAGCTCGGCACCAGACCCGGTGGTCGTGACGGGTCCGGACGGGCCAGCGTTGGTGCCGCGTTCAAGACCCGAGCGGGGCGTGGAACCTTGGGTCGTACCCGATCGGGCCGGAGGGATCACTCGCGACGAGCCGGGGTGAGGGGAAACACTTTGGCCAGGTGGTTCCAGGCGCAGTCGGGACAGACCTCGACCACGTAGCACGTGAAGGGCTGGGCATGGCGGCGCGCCAACTTAGCCAAGGTGGTCAGCTCGGCCGGGGCCGCCACGCAGCGGCCGAAAGCGGGCAGGGTGGGTCCGAACACGTAGGTCACCCACACCAGTTGATGGGTGACGCAGATCGGACAGGACTCACGGGTAGGCCGGCTATAGAGCTGCGCGGCACGACGCAGCTCAGGATGGGCGTCACACACGTCCGACTGGGACAGGCGTCCCCGGCGATACTCGGCCAGCACCGCCCGCCGAGCCAGGCGGTAGTCGACAGTGCCGGCGCCACCGTGGTCACCTGCGGACGCCGCATCGGGGCTAAACCTCACGGCGCGAGGCTAGACCCTCGCCAGCGCCCACCCGCCGGGCCCCCCAAGGGTGGCCGAACCCCCTGCGCCCCCCAAGGGTGGCCGAACCCCCTGCGCCCCCCAAGGGTGGCCGAACCCGCCCGGCCTGGCCTCTATCGTCATCGGCTATGGCAGGACCGATGACCCCGGGGCCGGGCGCCCCCGCGTTGCACGCCCCGGACCCAACCCCGCCGGTGGCGGCCTGGATTGCCGATGGCGCTTCCTGGGGGGACACCTTGGCCTATGGCCCTGGTGTGGCCGACGAATCCCGCCTGCGGTTGCTGGGCCAACTGAGCGGGAAGCGGCTGCTGCTGCTCGGCTGCTGACAAGGCCAGATCGTGGCAGAGGTGGCCCGCAGGTGAGCCATGGTCATCGGGATCGAGCCCGACCAAGGCCTCCTCCTCCAAGCCAAGGCCCATTGTGCCGCAGCCGGACTCAACGTCGAACTGTACCCACGTGACTACGCCGAGCTTGCTTCGGTGCGGGCAGACACCGTGGACGTGGTCCTGTCGGTCTTGC
>JANPEN010000191.1:0-1872 GCA_031422955.1 Acidimicrobiia bacterium | reverse complement strand
GGCGGTAACGGTGCCTCCCAAGCCGGTGAGCGGTTGCCCGAAAGCTCAGCCGCCCCGGCCGTTCCGATGCCCTCGCCCGTCTCGGTAGGTTCCAATTCGCCCGGTTCGACGGACGCTTCCCCGGCGGTGACTACCCCGCCCGGTTCCACGCTGCCCGGTTCCACCCTGCCGGCGGCCACGGCGGCTGGCTCCACCATCGTCGCGACGCCCGCCGCCGCGGTGCTGCCGGCGGTCGAGGTGACCGATGTGGCCACCGGAGCCAAGTACAGCCTGGCCTCGCTGGTTGCTACCGATCGGCCCACCCTGTTCTGGATGTGGGCACCCCATTGAAGTACCTGTCGTCGGGAAGCTCCCGAGGTCGAGCAGTTCGCTCGCCAACACGCCAAGGACCTGAAGGTGGTCGGCCTCGGCACCCAGGACGATCTGACCGAAGCGGCGGACTTCCTGGCTGACACCGGGGTCACCCACCAACTGGTGTGGGATGGCAGCGGCAAATCCTGGCGCTATTTCGAGATCTCTTCACAGCCAGCCTCGGTGTTGGTCGCCCCCGACGGCACCACCTTGGCCACCTTCAAGGGTGGGCTCAACCTCGACAAGGTCCTCGAGCGGGCGCAGCGCTAAACGCACCGATCGCTCAGCTGGGCGCTTGGACCCTCTCGGCAATCCAGTCGGTTAGGCGTTGGCGAAGCTCCGGGCCGGCGCCGGTGAACCGATGGTCCGCCCCCGGCAGAATGACCAGCTCGCCACCGGTGAGCATGTGCACCAACTGGCTGGCGTAGAACGGCAAGATAGTGTCGTTATCGCCGTGTATGAGCAGCACTGGGGTGGCTCGTTGGGCCAATTCCTCCCCCGGTTCGCAGTCCGCTGTCTGGGTGGCCAAGGTGACCACCCCCGCGCAACGCTCGGCCAATGCGGCACCCGCCTGAATGGCCACTGCGCCGCCGAAGGAATGGCCCACCACCACGAAACGACTCACCCCGGCGATCTCGGCCAAGGCAGCGGCGGCCAACACGTCCACCACGCAGCGCTCCAGGTCGTTGGGGACCCGGTAGCCCACTCGGATGGAATCGGCCAGGTTGTCCGCCGCGAAGGCCGTACCCAGGTCATGGAAAAGTCCCTGGGCCGGCCCCAGCACCCCACCCAGCGCCCCGCCGCAAAACAGCACCGTGGTGGGTTGATGGCCGCCATGCTCGGAGTCGGTCCGGTGGTGCCAGAACAGGCTCAGCAGGCCGTCGTAGGTGGCCAGCTCGTGGTGATCGAGGCTAGCGGTGATGGCCACCTGCGTTCGAGCGATGATGCTGAAGTCTTGCGCAGGCGGGGCGGCTTCCATGTGCGGTGACGTTACCCGGTGTCGCTGATGGGTTTCGGTCCTTCCGCCGCTGATCGGGTGGCTCCCAATGAATGTCGGCAAGCAGGATCGGCGCGGCTAAGTTAACTGCCTGGCGGCGTGGCCGAGTGGCTTAGGCAAGGGCCTGCAAAGCCCTGTACCCGGGTTCGACTCCCGGCGCCGCCTCCATAAATCCCCAGGTCAGATGGGGTGCGGCCCGAAAGGGCCCATCCCCTATCTGACCGGATCCCATATTCATCCCATATTTGGCTCGCCAGGTAACGGCGTATGCTCTGCCTCATGGCGCACAAGAGCCGATACGGGGCGGGGTCAATCCGCAAGCGCGACGAGGGCCGGTGGGAGCTGAGGGTGTCCGTTGGCCGGGACCCGGTGACGGGTCAGCATCGGTATGTTTCCGGATCCTGCCCGCCCTCGGTGCCATAGCGGTCCGGAAGCTGACGGTCCGTGATATCGACGCCTTCTACCGGGCCATGTCACGTGATGCCGGGCTGGCCCCCTCCACCTCCCACCCCCGCCCCCCACCC
>JANPEN010000190.1:0-2659 GCA_031422955.1 Acidimicrobiia bacterium | reverse complement strand
TCGCGGTGATGGTCAGCGTTGAGTTGTGCGAAGAGCGCTATCCCCGGCGAGTAGGCGTGCCCGCCAAGCGACCGCTGTTCGGGCCCTCCGTTCCACAAGAAACATGACGGTGAAACACTGGTGGGACGGACTGGCCTGCGGGGCGGCATGAGCAGGGAGAGCTCGATTGCGTGCGATCCACTGCCGACGCGATGAAACGGGCCAGTCTCTTCCGTATCGACTTGCTCGGAACCCGCTGCACAGGCGCCGGCGAACTCCTCTTCGCCCTCCTGGGCTTGCGTGAGCGTTCCACGGGAAACATGACGGTGAAACACGGGCCTGAGCGGGCGGGCCCCTACGCTCGGCCAACAGCCGCGACGACGGGAGCAAGATGATTGAGCCGCCCTTCCCCCCGGTAGGTGACGGCGATCCGCCGATGCGGCCTGATGAGCCGGACCTCGACCCACTCGATCTTGGCTTCCTTCTGGGCCTGCTGGTGGGCGAAGGGTCTTTTGGTGGGGACGGGCGTCAACCCCAGATCACCCTGCGTATGCATGTCCGCCACCGGGATTTGTTCCACCGTCTGGTGGTGTTGTTCCCAGCCTCCAAGCTCTACGGGCCCTATACCCACGGCGGGCGCCACTACTACCAGTGGATGGTTCGTGGTCAGCCGCTCCGGCGGCATGTCGCCCCGCTTATTGCCCGCCACGCTGCCATGCTCGATGAGTACACCCGCGGGCGGTTTTGGGACATGTGTGCCCGTTACGACGTGGCGGTCGAGGACCCGATACGAGACTTTTGAGCGCGGCGTCGGCCATCGGTCGCCAGCGGGTCGCAGGCAGCTCGCTAAGCTCCACCTGCACTCGACAGTAGTGATCGGCATCGCCCGCCGCCTCCAGGCGGTCAGAGCGAGCCGAACGAGGCTGGAGCCATGGATGTCTGATACCCCACTACCGCGAGTGATCGCCGTCGCCAACCAGAAGGGCGGCGTGGGCAAGACCACCACGACCGTGAACCTGGGCGCTTCGTTAGCCGAGCTCGGGTTCCGTACCTTGATTATTGATCTTGATCCGCAAGGCAACGCCTCGACCGGGCTCGGCCTGAATCCCTGGTCGGTGGAGGTCTCCATGTACGACGTGCTCCTCCGCGAGGCCCCTCTTGAGGATTGCATCGAGGCTTCTTCGGTCCGCAACCTCTTCGTGGCGCCGGCCAACTTGGAGCTGGCCGGCGCAGAGGTGGAGTTGGTCCACATGTTCTCTCGCGAGATGCGGCTGCGGCGGGCCATCGACCCGCTGCGCCAGGACTATCAGTACGTACTTATCGACTGCCCGCCCTCGTTGGGGTTGCTGACCGTGAACGCTCTGGCTGCAGCCAGCGAAGTGCTGGTGCCGATTCAATGCGAGTACTACGCCTTGGAGGGGCTCGGTCAGCTGCTCCGCAACGTCGACCTGGTGAAAAAGAATCTCAATCCGGAGTTGGAGGTTCGGTCTCTAGTGCTGGTCATGTATGACGCTCGTACCAACCTGTCCGAGCAGGTGGCGAAGGAGGTCCGCTCCCATTTTGGGGATCGGGTCTGTCGAAACGTCATCCCCCGCACGGTCCGACTGTCGGAGGCCCCGTCCTACGGGCAGCCCATTACCGTGTTTGACCCTTCGTCACGAGGGGCCATTGCCTATCGGAACTTGGCCAGAGAGGTCAGCGGTGTCGCGGCGTAGCGGCCTGGGCAGGGGGCTGGGCGCCCTGATCCCCAACGATCTGGTCTCGCCAGGCCAGGAGATGTTCCGTGAGCTGCCGCTGGCTGCCATCGAACCCAATCGGTTCCAACCGCGGGCTCATTTCGATGAAGCGTCGCTCATCTCGTTGAGCGAATCCATCCGAGAGCTCGGCGTCTTACAGCCCGTGTTGGTTCGACCGATGGAGAACGACGTTTTCGAGTTGATCGCTGGCGAACGGCGCTGGCGAGCCGCTCGCAAGGCCGGTTTGAGCTCCATTCCAGCCATCGTTCGCAGCGTCTCGGATACGGTCTCGCTGGAGCAGGCGCTGGTGGAGAACCTTCATCGGTCCGATCTCAGTGCCCTCGAAGAGGCCGCCGCTTACCAACAGCTGATGGAAGACTTCGGCCTCACCCAGGAACAGGTGGCGGCCCGGGTGGGTAAGAGCCGCCCGGCGGTGGCGAACACCCTGCGTCTGCTGCAACTACCGAGCTCTACCCAGCGACTGGTTGCGGAGGGCCGCCTCAGCCCAGGCCACGCCCGGGCCCTGTTGGCTACGCCCGATCGAAATCTGCAGGAGCGCCTAGGCCGCCAGATCGTCGAAGAGAGCTGGACCGTGCGCCAGGTCGAGGAGGCGTTACGCCCCCGGCCCGAACCCGAGCCCCCCCAGCCAGCCGCGGAGGCGTCGCGGCCGCCGGCCGGGCCTGAACCTCAACCTCGACAGGCCGGCACCCCGCCGGCCGCGTTGTTGGCGCCGAAATCGGACGAGATCGCGGTTGGCCCCGCGATCTCGCTCCCCATGTCAGTGGGTGAGCGAGATTCGGCGGGCGAGCCGACCGCGGCGGCGGTGCTCCCCGCAGCCGGGCTCCTCGAACTCGAACAGCTGTTGGGGGACTTGTTCGACACCAACGTACGAATCGCCGCTGGGAAGGGTAGAGGTCGTCTTACCATCGAGTTTGCCGACCTCG
>JANPEN010000189.1:0-4504 GCA_031422955.1 Acidimicrobiia bacterium | reverse complement strand
GCACGCAACCAACCCATATCGATCACCCCAGCTTCGACACCAACCGCGACGAGATGCGCGTTGAGTTCAGCAACAGTCGTCGAGCCGCACCGGGTGGTGATCTTCATCAACGTCGACGGGTGCGGGGCCCGCTCGCCGAGCGGGATCCGACAGAACCGCAACCACGTCAACGAGTCCGACACCTCCGCGCACACCATCTCGTAACCGAGCCGATACCGGTACTTCAAGAACATCAACCGCAGATACGTCTCCATCGGAATCGACGGCCGACCGAACGTCGGATCAAACCACCGGCGGAACGGCTCGAAGAACCTCGGATCGTCCAACAAGACGTCGACCGCCGCCAACTCTGGGGGCATCACCAACGCCTCCACAGGCAACATCGCTTCCCACAACGTGGGCCGAACACATACTGTTCTCAACACGGATGATGGCTCCGATCCTCAGGTCTCAACTCAGGTCTCGGAGCCATCATCCCCCAACCCGAACAGAAACGCGAGCACCCCCGCAGGCCACACCACCCCCTTTTTCAGGGGCAAGTAGCTAGCTAGCTAGTAGTAGGCGGAGATACCCAGCTTCGAGGTCCGATTGCTCATTCGGCGACTCCTCGGCTCTCCTCCCGGACCGCCCGCTCGGCGGCCTCGAAGCCGATCTTGGAATGGGTTCCGTCGCAGAAGGGCTTGGTCGCGGAACCCCCGCAGCGGCACAAGGCGGCTACGCCGCTATCGACGCTGTACTCGGTCCCGTCCGCGTCCTGGACGGTTACCGGTCCCCGCACGATGTAAGGCCCGTTTTCCCTGATCTTGATGGTCACTGCATCATCGGCCATGGCCCCGGTCTACACCAACGGACCCGGTGGTGCTCAGCCGACGTCGACTACGGCCGTGGTCGGGGAAGCCGGTCAACATCTGCCGACCGTGGGTCCTCCAGCGGGAGAGAATGTTCTCATGGGCCGACAACGCCGCCCAGAGCGGACAACCACGCACGCTGACCCCGCGCCGGGCCTTGGCCACCTCTGGCGTTTCGTGGCGGTCGGGGCCGAGGAGCCCAGGCCCATTCCCGCCACCGCGTGGGTCGGGGATGGGACGCTGGCGGAGCGGGTGCGCTCCACGGGTGAGGCGACGTGGACCGCGGTGCCGGGGATGGGCGGCGCTCTGGCCTTCCCCGTCGGAAGCGCTGACGGGGTGCTCGCGGTGGTGGAGGTGTGCATTACGGGCGAGCTCGAACCGGACGAGGACCTGCTACACATGCTGGCGTCGATCGGCAGCGAGATCGGCCAGTTCGTGGAGCACGAGAAGACGGAGGAGGCGCTGACGGAATCCGAGCGGCTCTACCACTCCCTCGTCGAAAACCTGCCCCTGACCGTCTTCCGCAAGGACACCGAAGGCCGTTTCACGTTCGCCAACGAGCGGGTGGGGGCCGGCCTGGGCCGTAGGCTCGATCAGATCCTGGGCCGAACCGACGCTGAGCTGTGCACATCACCAAGGCGCCGCTCTACGGGTCCCGCGGCGAAATCTTTGGCATCCAGGGCATCGGCATGGTCTGCCTCAACCAACTCCAACCAGCAGGTTGATCGCCACTGCGGCCCGCGGTCCTCCCTTCCCCCTGAAGCCGCCTGCTCAGGCTGGGAGGTCAATTAAGCGTCGCCATGTCGGGCCCCTATCCACCAGCTGGTGCAAAGAATCAAGTTATGAGCATTCAATTCAGACCTAGATTCGTGTGTTGCGTGGGTTGGGGATGGTCTTGGTGCTGGATTGGAGTCACGTCGTTGCCCACGCGCCTCCCGTGCGACGTTGCCGGGAGGTCTCCGAGCACAGGGTGGCGGGGATTGTCAGGTGGGGTCGGGGACCATCTCCCAGTGGTCGGGGGAACGCCACAGGGCTGACAGGATCAGGTCCCGGACCGCCGTCATCTCCCGCGGGAGCCGGTCCTGTAGCTTGATGAAGAGTTCCTCTTGGGCCAGTAGTTCAGCGTGCCAGTCGTCGCGGTCGATTGACATGGCGTCGAGGAAGTCCGCTTCGCTGAAGCTGTCGAGGCCCTCCCAGGTGAGGTCCTGGTAGCGGGGCATCCAGCCGATCGGGCTTTCCAGGGCGAAGGCCCGGCCCTGGCTGCGCTGCACGATCCACTGCAGGACTCGCATGTTGTCCCCGAACCCTGGCCACACGAAGGAGCCGTCGTCGTTGCGACGGAACCAGTTGACGCCAAAGATGCGGGGCGGGTTGTAGATGGACCGGCCGAAGGACAGCCAGTGGTTGATGTAGTCGGCCATGTGGTAGCCGGCGAAGGGCAGCATGGCGAAGGGGTCACGGCGGACCACTCCCTGCTCGCCGAACGCGGCGGCTGTGGTCTCTGAGCCCAGCGTGGCGGCGAGGTAGACCCCGTGGGCCCAGTTGAAGGACTGGTACACGAGCGGCATGGTGCCGGACCGGCGGCCCCCGAAGATGAACGCCTCGATGCGCACGCCGGCGGGGTCGTCCCAGGCTGGGTCGATGGCGGGGTTCTGTTGCGCGGGGGCGGTGAACCGGGCGTTGGGGTGGGCGGCTTTGCGGCCGCTGTCTGGGGTCCAGTCCTGGCCGGTCCAGTCGATCAGATGGGCCGGTGTTTCGCCGTCCATGCCCTCCCACCAGACGTCCCCGTCCTCGGTCTGGGCCACGTTGGTGAAGATGGTGTTGGTCCTGATGGTGTCCATGGCTCGGGGGTTGGTGGACTGGGACGTGCCGGGGGCCACCCCGAAGTAGCCGGCCTCGGGGTTGATGGCGCGGAGTTGGCCCTCGGCGTCGGGCTTTATCCAGGCGATGTCGTCGCCCACGGTGGTGACGGTCCAGCCCGCGTCGGTGAATACGGTCGGCGGCACGATCATGGCGAAGTTCGTCTTGCCGCAGGCGCTGGGGAACGCGGCAGCCACGTAGGTCTTCTCCCCGTTGGGTTCGGTGACGCCCATGATCAACATGTGCTCGGCCAGCCAGCCGTCGTCCCGGGCCATGGTGGAAGCGATGCGCAGGGCCAGGCACTTCTTGCCCAGCAGGGCGTTGCCGCCGTAGCCGCTGCCGTAGGACCAGATGGCCCGTTCGTCGGGGAAGTGCACGATGTACTTGACCGTGGGGTTGCAGGGCCACGACACGTCCTTGTGGGCGTGGTCCAACGGGGCGCCGACGGAGTGCATGCAGGGTACGAACTCGCCGTGAGCGCCGAGCGTGTCGAGGGCCTGTAGGCCCATCCTGGTCATGATCTTCATGTTGACCACGACGTAGGGCGAGTCCGTGATCTGCACCCCGATCTGGGCGATAGGGGAGCCGAGGGGGCCCATGGAGAACGGCACCACGTACATGGTGCGGCCCCGCATGGCTCCGTTGAACAGGTCGTTGAGTGTGGCTTTCATTTCCTGGGGGTCGACCCAGTTGTTGGTGGGACCAGCGTCGGCGCGGGTCCGGCTGCAGATGAACGTGCGGTCCTCCACCCGGGCGACATCGCTGGGATCGGATCGGGCCAAGAAGCTGCCGGGACGCAGGTCCTCGTTGAGCTTGACGAACGTGCCCGACTCCACCATCTGCTGGCAGAGCGCGTCGTACTCCTCCTGGGAGCCGTCACACCAGTGGACGTTGTCGGGTCCGCACAACGCGACCATGTCCTCGACCCAGACCCCCAAGCGGTCGTGGTTGGTCAGATGCTCGTTGGTCACGCTCATCACCGGAAGGGTCCTTTCGCGAGGGAGGGGTGTCGGTCGGCGCGGCGGATCGAAGGCCACCCTCTGGGCGGTCGACACCCTGGCGGGGAGCCAGGTCTCCTACCCATCATCCTCGCACAGGTGTACCGCCCAACAGCGTGGGCGGGAGATCCTAAGCGGCGATGATGGCTGCCATGCCGTCCTTGATGGACGCCGAGCAGGTCGGGGTCCCCGTCCCAGCGTTGCATGGTCCGATGATGGCGGTTGCGAGGGTCGTCGGCATCTACAGAAGAATCAACTCGGTTACCGTTCACACCCTGGTCACCCTGTCGCGACCAGAACGGTCCGGCTCCAGTGCCAGCCAAGTGTCGTGAGCGCCCGGGCTCGGGCTGGGGCGGAGCATCTCCGCGAGCAAGACGAGCTGCGCTCACGGGTCGGCTCCTCGGATCCCGATCGAAGCAGAGATCGGCACGTTCCGATGTTCAGAAGACCTCGGCGAGGAGTTCCCGCAGGGCGTTCCATGATGGCGGCGAGCAGGGACCGGTCGCCCTTGTTGAACCTCGGCGGTTTCGCCGAACGTTGCAGCACGGGGATCTGGTGGCGGAGCACGACAATCTGAAGGTCCCTCGAGCTTCCGGAACGGGCGGCGAGCACCACAAGAGCGAGGAGCAGACGTAGAACAAGCGAAGACCCGCCGATTCTGGCGCCGAGACCCACAGGTCAATGCTGTGGGTACCGAAACTCATCCGGGCAGGTCAGGGGAGTGATGGTGAAAGGATCCGCCGGTCCTCGATCGGGCTCACGGCGATGGTGCGGCTGTCACCCGCCACCCGCCACCCG
>JANPEN010000188.1:0-2708 GCA_031422955.1 Acidimicrobiia bacterium | reverse complement strand
CCCACTCCCACTCCCACTCCCACTCCCACTCCCACTCCCACTCCCACTCCCACTCCCACTCCCACTCCCACTCCCACTCCAGCGATCCTGGCGATATCCGGCTACTGGGCTTGTTGCCCGGCTCGCTAGCTAGCGCTCGCACGACGACCTGACGCACTCCCGGGGAGAGCAAGCACCGCTCCCGAGCACGGGTGGTCGGGCGCCGGCGCGGGCCGCATCCACATGAAACACCGGTAACACCCAACCGGCAGGATCACGGCCCTGTGCTGCCGAGCCGGCCACCACCAAACAGGCCCTAAACGACGTCGCGTGGCGGCGCCAGGGAGGCGAGCGAACACACCGTCAACAGATCGTTCCACGTAGGTTCTAGGCCATGGCTGAACTCGCTCACATCATGCGTACCACCTTTGCCTGTCGGGACTTCACGGACGAGGACGTGCCCGACAAGGAGCTCGCCGCCATTTTGGAACTGGCCCGCTTCGCGCCCAGTGGCGGCAACCGCCAGGGCTGGCACGCCATCATCGTGCGTGATCAGGCCACCAAAACGCGACTACTGGAGCTGTCCCTGCCCGCCTTGGAGCTCTACCTGACCCAACGCCGCGCCGGTGAGAATCCGCTGAACACCGTCGACCCCTCCAGCGTCGACCCGGCGACCGTGTCGGTCCCCCCGGCCGCCACTGCCTGGTACCGGGACATGGCCAAGGCGCCGGTGTTCGTGGTGGTGGCAGTAGATCTCAAGCTGGTCGCTTCGGCCGACGCCCGGTTGGATCGGGTCGGGGTGATCAGCGGCGCGTCGGTGTATCCCTTTGCGCACAACATTCTGCTCGCCGCCAACGACCGGGGTTGGGCGGGGGCCATGACCACCTTGGTGGCGTGGGCCGAGCCAGCGGTGCAGGCGTTGTTGGGTATGCCTTCGCATGTAGCGGTGGCCGGCCTTTTGCCGTTGGGGCGGCCATCCAAACGGTTGACCAAGCTCTCTCGCAACCCCGTCGATAGCTTCAGCCACCTCGAACGGTGGGATGGACCAAGCCTGGCTCACCCGCCGCGCTGATCCGCTGCCGCCCGGGCTCCGCCCCAGCTGGCCCCTGCGGCCCGTGGTCGGCTCCTTCGTGGATTTCCTACCGGCCGCGCTGGCCCAATGGCGGACCGCTTCAGCGAGGGGGACGTTCATTGCCACCGACTGCATCTTGTCGGCCGAGCCGATGCCGATGCAGATCGCCCTCTTGGACCTCGATGCCGAGCGAGGCGGTAACGCCATCTATCGATTTGGTCGCGCGAAACGCGCCGCTGCCGCGTGAGAGGAGATCACATGATCCACCAGGCGCCTCCCAACCGAGGCCTTCTATGACGGGCACGAGGTTGAGATGCTCCTGCGCAACTCCCTTGTTGGGCGCAGGTATCTCGTGCAGCTGGTAGGTCCTGTTCAAGCCAATCAAGGTTCTTGCCGCCCTGGCCGAAGTGCTCGGGGTGCTGTTCACTTGGAGGTGCCTTGCACCGTCCGGGCAGGACCACAAGCGGCGAGACAGACCCGGCCCTGCTGGGTGGCGGTCGAGCTTCTCTGCCCCACGCAGTAAGGTCCTTGCTGCCATGGCCCGCATCGACGGCATCGACCAAGACACGCTCGACGAACCCACTCGACGCATCCTGGCCGCGCAGACCGAGCGTTGGGGCGCACCGTTGGCGCCGCACCTGCTGCATGCCCGCCGGCCATCAATCTACCGCGGCGTGCGGGCCATGTGGGCGGGGATCGACGCATCCGGCCTGCTGGCACCGGCGCTCATCGCCTTGCTGAACCGTCGCGTGGCCTCGCTCATCGGCTGCCCGTTTTGAGCAGACTTCAACGCTGCCGTGGGCAGCGAGCACGGTCTCACCCAAACCCAGCTGCGCCTGGTCAGCGAAGAACCAGCCGGCGAAGACTCAATCGCCGCCTTCACACCGCACTTCGATGAGGCCACGTTGGCGGCTTTGGCCTATGCCGACGCCATGACGGTTGCTGACGTGGACGATGCCTGCTTCGCCCGGGTGGGGCAGCACTTCGACGCCGATCAGATCGTAGAACTGACCGAGGCGATCGCCTGGGAGAACGCCTCGGCCCGCTTCAACCGGGCGTTGCGGGTTGCTTCGCAGCATCTGTGGCACCCGGATGAGGGCTCCCACCAGGCCCCGACATGAGCGAAGAGGACCCTGCTGCTTGGCGGGCGCTGGGCGAGCTCTACCACCGCTACCTGACCGGTTTATTGCTGGCCCTCATCACCCGCCACGGCACCGCCCGCACAGCCGAGGTGGTACGCCGCACGTTCCGCCGTCAGCATCTCGAGTTGTTCCTACCGGGTCTGCGCAAGCTGGGCTTGGAGCAGTTGTCACCCGCAATAGCCTGCGCCAAGTACCACGTGCTGTCCAACGCGCTGGGCGGCGTGCGGGTCAGCTGGATTCCCGAGAGCGAGCGCAAGTCCTGGGTGCGCTACCACCCGCCGCGCTGGATCTTCGACGGCACCGCCGTGTGCGCCGTACCCACTGAGGTGTCCAGGGCCATGTTGTGGGGGTGGCACGCCCACAACGGCGTGTCATTGGGAAACCCTCGACTCGGCTTCGTGTGCACCAAACAGACCACCGACGGCCAGCCCGGCTTGGAGGGGTACTACATCGAGGAGGACGAACCGCTCCTGCCCGAGGATCGGCTGCGCTTCGAGCCAGGCGCCCGCCCACCC
>JANPEN010000187.1:0-2527 GCA_031422955.1 Acidimicrobiia bacterium | reverse complement strand
GAGGAGTGTGTTGCCGATACCTGCTGTTCCTCCCATCCCACCACTGGTGGTCCCCGGGCGGGTGATCGATGAGTGGCCGGTGATCATGGGGGTGGTCAACGCCAGCCCCGACTCCTTCTCCGACGGCGGTGATCTGGTTGGAGTGTCCGCCCAAGTGGACCGGGCCGTGCGCTTGGTCGAGGCGGGGGCGGCCATCATTGACGTCGGGGGCGAATCCGGTGTCACCAACCGTGGCCCGCTCGAAGCGGCCGAGGAGATCGAACGGGTGCTGCCGTTGGTGACCCGGCTGGTAGAGCTGGGTGTCATCGTCTCCGTTGATACCTGGAAGCCGGCAGTGGCCAGGGCGGTGCTGGAGGCGGGCGCCCACATCCTCAACGATGTCAGCGGCCTGCGCGACCCGGCCCTGGCCGAGGCCTGCGCGGCGACCGGGGCAGCGCTGGTGATCATGCACACCCGGGCGGAACCCAAACGTAAGGAGTTTCCCCATTACGCCGACGTAGTTGCCGACGTGGTCAGCTTTCTGCAGGAGCGCATGGCCCAGGCCGAGGCTCTGGGGGTGCCGCGGGAACGCATGGTGGTGGACCCCGGCCCCGACTTTGCCAAGACCCCGGCCGAGACCATCACGGTGCTGCGCCACCTCGACGCGGTGGTGGCGCTGGGTCGACCGGTGCTGCTGGCCATCTCCCGCAAGGATTTCATCGGGGCCTTGACCCAGCGGCGCCCCCGAGAGCGTGACGCGGGCACGTTGGCCGCGGTGGGCGCCGGGGTGGACGCCGGAGGCGCCATCTTGCGGGTGCATGACGTGGCTGCGGTGCACGACTACCTCACCGTGCGGGCCGCCCTGCGCGGTGAGCTAGTCGTGCCCGCTTCACTTTCTTTGGCCGAAGACTTGCGCCGGGAGCCGCCCCCTGCGGACGACCCCCGACGCCGGCGCGACCTCAGCTGAAGACGAGACCCTCGTAGTCGTTGTGGGCGATTTCGGTGATCTTGTTCACGTACTTGGGGGAGCCGCCGTTGTAGACGAAGTAACGGATCTTGCCGTGCTCGTGACCGTCGATGTTGGAGTTATAACCGGTGAACCAGCTCTTGGCCTTGCGCATGAGCATGGTGCTGTACATCTTTTTCACGTGCTCGGTCCACTGCAGTTCCGCGTCGGGGGTGGGGTCCATGCGGGTGTAGTCGTGCTCCCATGCGTACTGCAGGAGTTCGGTGATCCAGTCGACGCCGGACTCGATGCCGCGAGGGAAGTTGGTCGACGCCGACCCGCTCTGGGGGCCGGCCAGCATGATCAGGTTTGGGAAGCCGTGCACGGTCATGCCCAGGAACGTGCTGGGGCCGTCGTTCCATTTGTCGCGTAGCTTCTGGCCGCCTGTGCCAGTGATGTCAATGCGGTCGTAGGCGCCGGTGATAGCGTCGAACCCGGTGGCGTAGACAATGATGTCAAACTCGAAATCGCGGTTGGAGGTGCGCAGACCCTGTGCGGTGATCTCTTCAATCGGGGTCTCGCTGATGTCGACCAGCTCGACGTTGTCCCGGTTGTAGACCTCGAAGTAGTTCGTCTCCATGGGCACCCGCTGGATGCCGAAGCCGTGATCCTTGGGGATCAGCTTCTCGGCGATGACGGGGTCCTTGACCCGCTGACGGGTCCGGTTGGCGATGTACTCGGAGAACTCGGCGTTGGCCTCTTCGTCGACGAAGATCTCCACGAAGTTGCGCAGCCAGACGGCGAACCCGGGGGAGCCGTAAAGGCTATCCCACAGGGCGATGCGCTCCTCCCTGGTCACCTTGTAGAAGCCGCGACGATCGGGCTCGTGCTCGAAGCCGCCGGGGGTGCGGGCGCATTTGTCGAAGATCTCGTCGTAACGCGAGCGGATGTCGGCCATCTCCTCATCGGAGATCGGGCCGTTGCACAACGGAGCGCTCCAGTTGGGCCGACGTTGGAACACGGTGAGGTGGCCCACCTTGTCGGCAATCTCGCCGATGACCTGAATACCGGTGGCTCCCGTCCCGATGACCGCCACCCGCTTGCCGGTCAACTCCACCGGCTCCTGAGGCCAGAAGTGGGTGTGGAAGGACTGGCCTTTGAAGTTGTCCATGCCGGCCAGGCGGGGCAGGGTGGGGGAGGAGAGCAGACCTACTGCGGTGATGACGAAGCGGGCCGTCACCTCACGACCGTCCTCGCGGATCTTCAGCCGCCACAGGTTGGCCGATTCGTCGAAGCTCATGGACTCGACGGTGTGGTTGAACTGCATGTGGCGGCGCAGGTCGAACTTGTCGGCCACATAGTTGAGGTAGCGCAGGTTCTCGGGCTGACCGGAGAAGCGCTCCTTCCAGTGCCATTCGTCGAGCAATTCTTTGGAGAAGGAGTAGCCGTAGGTGTAGCTCTCCGAATCGAACCGGGCCCCCGGATAGCGGTTCCAGTACCAGGTACCGCCGAGGTCGGCAGATCCTTCCAGGACGGTTGCGTTGATCCCCAGGTCGACCAATCGCTTGATTTGATAGATGCCGCCAACCCCGGCGCCGATCA
>JANPEN010000186.1:0-2203 GCA_031422955.1 Acidimicrobiia bacterium | reverse complement strand
CGTCGATACGGCGAACCGGTAGCTGCGAAGAGGCGGCCGAAGGCGCCCAGCTCGACGGTTTCGACGAGTTCGTCAAGCTTATGGGCCACGACGAGATCTAAGCCCTGGAGTCACGCTTCGCCCCCTGATCCGGTGCCGACTTGGACTCGAAGAGGGACCCGGCTGGGGGCCGAACGCCCACCACCACCGCAGTGGGCTGGCAGGCTTACTCCAATCGGCCGCGAAACGAGCAGGCGCCCGAGGATCGGTCACGATGGCCGTTGCCGGCGCTACCCCTTGCGTTGAAATGGCAGACCTTGGAGCGCTCGCTGTCGCCAGGCGCTGCACCACGGGCCTTCGTACTGACCGACAGCCTGTGACGAGCGGGGGTGGTCTGGCCGGTAACGTGCCGCTCCGTGGACTTCGAACTGTCCGATGAGCACAAGATGTTTCGCGACACGCTGCGCTCCTTCGTCAACCGTGAGATCAAGCCGGTGGCCCGGGAATGGGAGCAAAGCGGGCGCTATCCCCATGAAATCGTCGCCACCATGGCCGAGATGGGCCTGTTCGGGCTGACCATCTCCGAGGAGCACGGCGGGCTGGGGGCGGACCTGCTGAGCCTGGCTATTGCCTTCGAGGAGATCTCCAAGGGATGGATGGGCATCGCCGGCATCCTGGGCAGCCACAGCCTGGCCTGCAAGATGATCGGCAAGTGGGGGACCGAGGAGCAGCAGCAGCGCTATCTGCCCGAGTTGGCCACGGGACAGCGCCGCACCTGCATCGCCCTGACCGAACCTGACACCGGCTCGGACCTGCAGGCCATCACCACTCGGGCCATCCGTGACGGGGATGAATACATCCTCAACGGCACCAAAACGTGGATAACAAACGCCCGCTTCGCGGACCCCATGCCCGTGCTGTGCAAAACCGACCCGACGCTGGAACCCCGCCACCGAGGCATGAGCGTGCTGTTGGTGGACGCTGGAACGCCCGGTTTCACGGTGCTGCGGGATCTGGGCAAGCTCGGCTACAAGGGTCCCGAAAGCTGTGAGGTGGTGTTCGAGGACTGCCGGGTGCCCGCCGCCAACCTGCTGGGCGGCCAGGAAGGCCGGGGAATGGTGCAGGTGCTGGGCGCCTTGGAGGTGGGTCGTATCAATGTGGCCGCCCGGGCGGTGGGTGTGGCCCAGGCCTCCTATGACCATGCGTTGGCCTATTCCAAGCAGCGCCACGCCTTCGGCCAGCCCATCTCGGGGTTCCAGGCCGTGCAGCACAAGCTCGCCGACATGGCCACGGAGATCCAGGCTGCCCGTCTGCTCACCTGGTGGGCGGCGTGGCAGGCGGATCGTTCCGAGCGGGCGGACACCGAGACGGGCATGGCCAAGCTGTTCGCCTCGGAGCTGGCCTTGCGGGCGTCGCTGGATGCCATGCGAATCCACGGTGGCTACGGCTATTCCACCGAGTTCGAGGTGGAACGCTTCTACCGTGACGCTCCCCTCATGGCCATCGGTGAAGGCACCAGCGACATCCTCCGCGGCGTCATCGCCCGCTCCCTTCTCAACGGCTTTTCGCCCGACTGACCCTCGCCCGGGCTCGAGCGGGCGGGGATGGGCGAGGCGCCCCAGTTCGCTGGCCTCGATGCCCCGTACCATTGGAGCCAATCATCCGGTCGGCGCCGCTGACGACGAGCCCTCCTCAATGACAAGTCGATCAGTTGTGTCATTGCCTACACCGGCTCGATCACCACGGCCGGGAAGGCTGCCGCGAGGCGTTCGAGGTCAGCCGGGTCACCGGTGAGGGCAACCCCACCACCGGCGGCGACACAGACGGCAACGACGTGCGCATCCACCATGTCCGGCGTGGACGCGCCCGCTGCGGTGAGCACTCCACCCACCAGACGGGCCAGGGCCCGATCGGTTGGGGCCACGTCAAGGCCGGGATGCTCCCGGGCCAGGCAGGCGTCGATGAGGTGATTGCGTCCCGATCCTCGGTAGAGCTCAGCGAGGACCACGGCTGGGACCCGCACGTCACGCTGCAACTGTTGGGCAACCCGCAGCACTCTTCGTACCCGCTGTTTGCGCGAGGAATCGGGCCCCGCCAAGGCTGAAAACGCCTCGCTGTCCAAGGCGACGATCACGCCGTTCCGCCTAACAACCGCCGTAGTCGGGCGTCCTCGATTGGGTCGTCGGGCAACGCCCCCTCGGTTTGGTCCAAGGCGTCGAGCAAG
>JANPEN010000185.1:0-2467 GCA_031422955.1 Acidimicrobiia bacterium | reverse complement strand
GTCCAGTTCGGCTGGGACGGCAGCGGCGCCGGTGGAGAAACCGATGCGCACGATCATGGACGGTCAGACTCCTGGGCGTGCTGGGGCTGGGGCTGGGGTTGTCCCGGTCGGCTTGAGTTGGTCGAAGGCGGCCAGCAGTTGGTCAGCGGCGAGCGCGGCGGTCAGTTCACCGTGCAGCACCGCCGCTTCGAGGCGGCTGGCGAGGGCCTGGCTCTGACGGTGCAGGCGCTGCAGCAGACGTTCCTCGACCATGGCCCACATCCACCGCAGCTGCTGGGCTTGGCGGCGTTGCTGCCATTCGCCGGCCTCCTCCACGATGGCCCGGTGGGCCACGATGTGCGCCCAGATGGTGTCCAGGCCGCTGCCGTCGAGTCCGGAGCAGGTCACCACCGGGGGCTGCCAGCGGGCCCCGGGTGGGGTGATGAGGTGCAAGGCGGTGGCGTAGTCGGCCACCGCCGCTTTGGCCTTGTGGATGTTGTCGCCGTCGGCCTTGTTCACGGCCAACAGGTCGGCCAGCTCCAAGATGCCTTTCTTGATGCCCTGCAGCTCGTCACCCGCTCCGGCCAGCATGAGGACCAGGAAGAAGTCGACCATGTCGGCCACGACGGTTTCTGACTGGCCCACCCCGACGGTCTCCACCAGTACGACGTCGAACCCGCCCGCTTCCACCACCACCATGGTTTCCCGGGTGGCCCTGGTCACCCCGCCCAGCGTGCCCCGGGAAGGTGAGGGCCGCACGAAGGCGGCTGGGTCCACCGCCAGGTTGGGCATGCGGGTCTTGTCGCCCAGAATGGACCCGCCGGTGCGCGAGGACGTGGGGTCCACGGCCAACACGGCCAGGCGGTGGCCAGTGGCGGTTAGCTGGCTGCCGAAGCGTTCGATGAAGGTGGACTTGCCCACGCCGGGTACGCCGGTGATGCCGATGCGATGGGAGCGTCCGGCGTGGGGGAGGAGCTTGACCAGCAGGGCCTGCGCCAGTTCCTGGTGCTCGGCCCGGCTGGATTCGACCAGGGTGACGGCCCGGGCCAGCACGGTGCGATCACCATCGACCACGCCCTCGTAGTACTCGTCGAGCGAGAGGGGCGGCGCCACGGCCCCGCACGTTATCCCGCTGGGCCGGCAGGACCCGTCCCGCCGGCGGTCCGCACCTCGCCCGGTGGGCGCCGTGAGTTGAAATGGAATGAAATATACTTAAATACTCATCGTTGTGCGGATGTGGGGGGTCAGTTGTGCGGATCTGAGGTTTTGCGGGCAGAGCCTCTGATCGAAAGTCCTGGTCAGCGGCTTGGCGACGGCCGGGCAACCCGGGAAAAACCCCAGATCCGCACATCAGCTCCCGGGTGCCCGAAATATGACGCTTTGCGTGTTGTTACCGCCACCTAAGGTCATCACAGGGACGTCCATGGGGGCGTTCGGACAGCTTCGGCCGGCTGGCCGCCGGGCAGGCCGGTCCGGCGGCTCTCGACGGGCCGGCTTAGGCGGCGAGGTGGTCTGGGTTGGGGTAGCCGAGGACGCCGTTGAGCTTGGCGACGAGGTCGATGGCGGCGGCGGCGATCACAGTCCCTGGGGGGTAGATGGCGGTGGCGCCGGCGGCCAGCAGGGCGTCGTAGTCCTGCGGGGGAATCACCCCGCCCACCACGACCAAAATGTCGGCCCGGCCCAAGGACTGCAGCTCGGCCCGCAGCTGGGGGACGAGGGTGAGATGGCCCGCAGCCAGGGAGTTCACCCCGACCACGTGCACGTCGGCGTCGACGGCTTGGCGGGCGACCTCGGCGGGGGTTTGGAACAGGGGGCCGATGTCGACGTCGAAGCCGAGATCACTGAAGCCGGTGGCGATCACCTTCTGGCCGCGGTCGTGGCCGTCTTGGCCCATCTTGGCCACCAGTAGGCGGGGGCGGCGCCCGTCGTTGGTCTCGAAGGCCTCGACCATGGCCCGGGCCTGGTCCACCGCTGCGTTGTTCACCCCGACCTCCCGGGAGTAGACGCCACTGATGATGCGGATCTGGGCCACGTGGCGGCCGAACACCTGCTCCATGGCATCGGAGATCTCACCCACGGTGGCCTTGGCTCGGGCGGCATCGACGGAAAGCTCCAACAGGTTGCCGTTGCTTTCGGCCCCGCGGGTGAGGGCGTGCAGGGCGGCCTGCACCGCTTCGGGGTCGCGGTCGGCTCGGAGGCGTTCCAGCTTGGCGATCTGGCCGGCTCGCACGGCGGCGTTGTCCACCTTGAGCACCTCGACGGGGGCTTCACGGTCGAGGCGATAGGTGTTGACCCCGACCACGGTTTGGCGGCCGGCGTCGATGCGGGCCTGGGTGCGGGCGGCGGCTTCCTCAATGCGCAGTTTGGGCACCCCGGCGGAGATGGCGTCGGCCATGCCCCCCATGCCTTCGACCTCTTGGATGTGGGCCCACGCCCGGGCGGCGAGGTCGGCGGTGAGCCGCTCCACGTAGTAGCTGCCACCCCACGG
>JANPEN010000184.1:0-11717 GCA_031422955.1 Acidimicrobiia bacterium | reverse complement strand
CCCCCAGCTCGGCGGCCAGCGCTTCGCCCTCGGCGTGCAGGATGTCGGCCAGGACCACCTTGGCGCCCTGGGCCACCATGGCCCTGGCGTGGGTTTCGCCCATACCGCGCGCTCCGCCGGAGATCAGCGCAACCTTGCCGTCGAGCCGGTTGCCGTTCGGGAAGGGATCGGTCATGACGGGGCCTCCAGAAGCCGTGGGCGAGTGTCCCCAGCCAAGCACCTCCGCGGCGGCCGCCGCACGTTCGGCAATTCCTGCCGATCGAGGCTTAGTCGGCCCACATGACCCTCGACTGTCATAGCCTTCTGCAAGGCTGTCGACATGGGTAAGAACAATCGGACCCGCCGTGCCGCCAAGGCCAAGCAGCGACGGGCCGAGCATCACGACACCCGCCAACCCCGCGCCGCCAGCCCAGGCGAGAACGCCTTCGGGTTCTCCGCACAGGAGCTGGCGGGTGGCCTTTTCGACTTTGCCGCCGGACGCATGCGGGCCGGGGATCAGATCACCCCTGGTGAGATCATCAGCCGACTGAGCGAGTTCGAGGTCGACGTCCTGGACGGCGAAATCGAGCGCGTCCTGCGCACCAGTTTGGCCTCCATCTGGGCGGGCGGCTGGCAACCCTCCGAGATCGTGCGTCAGGTTCGCCGTTCCACCAGCGCCGCCGGTGGACGCCTCGCCGCGAACCTGGTCGTCGCTGACCACGCCGGGCGGCTGGCGGAAACGCTCGAGCCCGCGTGGCTGGCGCAGGTAAGGGAGCTGCGTACCACCACGAACCCCGAGGCGAGCGATCCGAGCGCCAAATGGCTGGGCGCCTGGTACCAGCGGGAGTCCCTCGAACGGCTCGGGGTCCTGCAAACGGCGGTCTCGGTGCTCTCTTGCCTTTACGACGTCGGCCCGTTGACCAAGCTCATGGCGCCGCCGGGCCGGACCCGCGGCCAGGGCGCCGCAGCCGCCAGCGCGGCCCGAGTGGAGGCGCCGATGCTGACCAAGGTCCGAGCACTGCTCGCCCAGGCCGAGTCGACGAACTTCCCGGCCGAGGCGGAGGCGTTTACCGCCAAGGCGCAGGAGTTGATGACCCGCCACGCCATCGACCATGCGCTGCTGCATGAGCCCTTACACGACGAGCTGCCACACACCCGGCGCATCCCCATCGACGACCCGTACGTGGACGCGAAGTCCTACCTGTTGCACGTCGTGGCTGAGCACAGCCGTTGCCGGGCCATCTACGACGCCCGCTATGCCTTGTGCACGGTGGTCGGGTTCGAGCCGGACCTCGACGCGGCAGAGCTGCTCTTCACCTCGTTGCTGGTGCAGGCCCAGGTCGCGGTGGCGGCGGAGGCACGCCACGCGCCTGCCGGTGCCCGTACCCGCAGCCGATCGTTCCGCTCCTCGTTCCTGGTGGCCTACGCGGCACGCATCGGCGAAAGGCTGGCTTTGATCAACCAAGGTGTTATCCGGACGGTGGAAGCGGAGACGAACCGGTCCACCTTGCCAGTGCTGGCTTCGCGCCGCCAGGAGGTCGAGGACACCGTGCAGGAGCTGTTCGGCGAGCTGCACAGCGCGCCCGTGCGAACGGGCTGGGACGGGTTCGGCGGCATGAGAGGCAAGCAGGCCGCCGACCAGGCCCAGCTCGCCTTCGCCGACCTGACCGACCACCCTTCCGCGATGGCCGAGCAACTACCATACGGTTAGGTATGCTCGCAGTAGCAGGTTGGCGGCCATCGGCGCACGCTGCCCCAACCCGACGATCGGATCAGACCTGGCGGCGGTAGTAGCCATTGAGATCGGCAACGACCTCGGTGCCCTCATGAACGAAGAGGCAAATCTTGCCGGCTTCACCAATGCGCACCGGGGTGAGGTTGGCCCGATCCACGCCGCGCCCGTAGTTCAAGAACGACGCCAGCGGGCGCGGGTGGCCACACGGCCAAGCGGTGACGAAACCTCTGCCTTCGGCCTCGGTGATCGTCACGTTCAACAGAACGGCCTTGGCGTCGGCCGGCACCCCGTTCATGCCGGCCACCTGCACCGCGATGATGCTACCGGCGCCTGCCCTGGCCGGTTTCTGGTCGGCGATGCCGGTGCCGTTACGGGTGTCGAGCACCCGCACCGGGCTGAGCGGGGTGAAGATCGTGTTGGAGGTCGAGTATGGCGAGAAGTAGCCCTGCACATCGACCACCAGATCGGTAGCGGTCGAGGCGTAGAAGCAAACGTTTCCGCTCGCCGAGACCTTGGACGTGGCCAGGTTCGCCACCGTTTCGTCCCCAGCCCCGAAGTTTACGTTCGACGCCCACGGGCGATCCCGGTCACATGCGAACACGGTAATGAATCCTGCATCCGCGGCGCCCGTAGCGGTGACGTTCATGGACACCGCCCGCACGAGTGCCTGCGCAGGAATCCCACCCGAGCCAGGAAGGTGCACCTCGAGGACCTCACCGGCGGCAAGCTGACCTACCGGACGATCGCCCGTGCCAGTGCCGTTGCGCGTGTCCACAATCCGGGCGGGGGTGAGCTGCTCGTAGGAGAAGCCCGCCAGCGGCGCGGCCTCGCCCGCATACCATCCGGACAGGTCGGCCACCAGGTCAGCCTCGCTTGAGGAGAACAGGCACACGAACCCGTCGGGGCCCACCTTGGCCGTCACCTGGTTGGCAACGTTGACACCGGTCGGGAAATTGAGATTCGAGGCCAGTGGACGGTCCTTGACGCACGGGTACACCGTGACGAAGCCAGCCGCGACCGCGTTGGTGACCGTGACGTTGAGCACCACCGCCCCCACGTTGGACTCCGGCACCCCGGCGACGCCAGTCACGTCCAGCTCAATGATCTGACCAGCGCCCAGCGGACCCTCACGCTGCTCCCAGACCCCGAGTCCCACCCGCGTGTCGAGGATCCGTACCGGATCGATCGGGTTGAACGTGCCGCGAACGGGTCCGCCGGCCCCAGCCGTACCCGCACCGACAGCCAGGCTGGCGGTTATCGCCGCGAACGCAGCCGCAGCCGACACCAAACGCTTCATTCCCATTTAATCTCCCAAGAGTTCCGCCGATGTGCGAGGCGTTTCCGCCGAGCGGGTGCTTCGGCGACCTGGAAGGAGAACTTGAGTCTTCAATTGGGGAAATCCCACGAGTCGGCCCCTCGAAGGCCGCCACCCAGCTCCCGGCCGGGGGCGAGGGGCGGCTGCATTGAGAGACGTGCCACGGAGCCGGGCTGTCCTGGGCCCCGGCTCGACCAACCCTGACGGCCACCTGATCGCCGTGCCCGTGCACGGGCACGGCGGGCTACAGGCGCTTCAGTGTCTTCGGTGCCCGCGGTCGGTCCTTGGGCCCGGTCGAGTTTCCCCGAGCGCGTTGCGCCGCCGCCACCTTGGCCGCTCGCGCGCTGCGCGTATCAACCTGCTCTGGCGCGGCGGGCGTCGTCTCCACTTGCTCGTCGGGATCGGTTGGCATGACGTGCAGGCTACCGAAACCGGGTCTCGTCACCGTGGTCGGCCACGACGCACCCTGCTGCACGCCCATTGCCACCCTACTGGCCCGATCTCCCTCGGTGGTCGTGCTGTCATGGCCGCAGTATTGCGCTCAATTGCGGACAGAAACTGGCCGGAGGGGGTGCCAGGCTGGCACACATGAGGAACACCCCACCATCACCGGAACGGAGCGATCTGCTCGCCCACGTCATCGCCGAGACCGCCCAACACGCCGGCCACGCTGACATCATCGGCGAGACGATCGATGGCGCCAGGACGATGGGTAGCCGAATGGCCTTCGACCCCCGTTCCTCGTCGGGTCACCCCGCGACATGGAAGTTCGGCTATTCGATCTACCACGCCGAGACCCGTGGGCAATGGCGCGCATGGCTCGACGTGCACCACGACGCCGAGCCGGGCGTCTGGCTTTGTTCGTGGCGGGCGGCCACCGGAAAGCCGACGTGCGCGTATCCCGAGGTGGTCGAGGAGGCGATCTGCTTCGGTTGGATCGACTCCACGGTGAACCTCCTCGATGAGGATCGGGGATTGCAACTCCTCACGCCGCGCCGGCCGAGGAGCAGGTGGACCCGGCTGAACCGGCAGCGCGTGGCGGACATGGAGGCATCCGGACTCATGGCCGACGCCGGGCGTCGTGCCGCCGAGGTAGCCAAGGGTAACGGTTGGTGGACGATCTTGGACCCGGTGGAAGACCTTATCGAGCCCGACAACCTCGCCGTCGCGCTGGACGCGAACGCCACCGCGCGTATCGCCTGGAACGGGTTCCCTCCGAGCGCACGCAAGGTAATGCTGTGGTGGGTGATCAGTTCAGCGAGAGATGACACTCGGGCACGGCGGATCGCCACGATCGTTGCCAAGGCTGCGAACGGCGAACGCGCCCAAGGGTGAGGCCACGAGCGCCGAACCAGCCGGGGGCGCTCCACCGACGGGGTCAGGTCGTCCTCGGCGCGTGAACGCGGCATGTTGCGCGGGGCGGCTCAGCAGTCGACCGCGGCCCGCAGGGCAGCGCATGCCTCGAGGAGTCGGAACGGGTCGAGTGTGCACTGCTTGGCGACAAGGTTCGCCTTGGGCAGCACACGGAGGTTGTCGAAGCTGGCGGCGCATTCGGTGGGCATGCCATCCTCGACTCCAAGGGCCAGCTCCGTCGGGATCCCGCGCACGGTTCGGGTGATGGGCACCGCGATCACGCTGTTGAGCAAGGGGATCACCGCAGAACGGCTCATGACGAGAAATGGGCGGCGACCGACCTCGGCGATTTCCCCCCACCGCCCCGTTGCGGGACCTTCACCAAGGCTCCTCCACAATGGCATCGCGAAGCGACAATGTCGCCGCGTCGACATCTGCGGCGGTGGGAGGCACCCGCCGATACCCCTCGATCACCGCGGCGTCGATCCTGCGCCGGCGATCCAGCTCGGCGATGGCCTCGATCCCGGCGCGTACCGCCGCCGCACGGCTGTTGTACACGCCGCGCTGCACGAGATCATCTAGCTCGACGAGCAGTACCGCCGGAAGCCGCACCGCGATTTGTTCAGTCGCCACCGGCCTAGCACACCAATCCGGTATGCAGCAGGCGCCCGAGTGGGACGAGGCGAAAGCGTGGAGAGATCTCGTCTCCCGGGACCCCGAGGGCCTCGGTCAAGTGCTGACGTAGGCCGCCAGGTGCTCGCCGGTGAGGGTGGAGCGGGCGGCGACAAGTTCGGCGGGTGTGCCCTCGAAGACGATCCGGCCGCCGTCGTGGCCGGCGCCGGGGCCGAGGTCGATGATCCAGTCGGCGTGCGCCATGACCGCCTGGTGGTGCGCGATGACGATGACCGACTTGCCCGAGTCCACGATCCGGTCGAGCAGACCGAGCAGCTGCTCGACGTCGGCGAGGTGGAGGCCGGTGGTCGGCTCGTCGAGGACGTACACACCGCCCTTCTCCGCCATGTGGGTGGCCAGCTTGAGCCGCTGCCGCTCGCCGCCGGACAGCGTCGGGAGCGGCTGGCCGAGGCTGAGGTAGCCGAGCCCGACGTCGATCATGCGCTTCAGGATCGCGTGCGCGGCCGGCGTACGCGCCTCGCCGGCGTCGAAGAATTCCTCGGCTTCGGTCACCGACATCGCGAGCACCTCGCTGATGTTGAGCCCGCCGAGCCGGTAGTTCAGCACCGCCGCCTGGAACCGCTTCCCCTCGCATTCCTCGCAGATCGAGGCGACGCCGGCCATCATCGCCAGGTCGGTGTAGATGACGCCGGCGCCGTTGCAGGTCGGGCAGGCGCCCTCGGAGTTGGCACTGAACAGCGCCGGCTTCACTCCGTTGGCCTTCGCAAACGCCTTGCGGATCGGGTCGAGCAATCCGGTGTACGTCGCCGGGTTGCTACGCCTCGAACCTTTGATGGCGGCCTGATCGACGGACACCACCCCGGCCCGGCCCGACACCGAGCTGCGGATCAGTGAACTCTTTCCTGACCCGGCGACGCCGGTCAACACCACCAGCACACCGAGCGGTATGTCCACGTCGATGCCCTGCAGGTTGTTGGCGCTGGCATCGCGCACCTCCAGCACCCCTGACGGTGTCCGCACCGACGGCTTCACGGAGGCGCGGTCATCGAGATGGCGGCCCGTAAGGGTGCCGCTGGCCCGCAACCCCTCGACGGTACCTTCGAATACCACCTCGCCACCGGCGGTGCCGGCGCCCGGGCCTAGGTCCACGACGTGGTCCGCGATGGCAATCGCCTCCGGCTTGTGCTCCACGACCAGCACCGTGTTGCCCTTGTCGCGCAGCCGCAGCAGCAGCTCGTTCATCCGCTGGATGTCGTGTGGGTGCAGGCCCGTGGTGGGCTCGTCGAAGACGTAGGTGACGTCGGTGAGCGAGGACCCGAGGTGGCGGATCATCTTGACCCGTTGCGCCTCCCCACCCGACAGCGTCCCCGACGGCCGGTCGAGGCTGAGGTAGCCCAGCCCGATCTCCACGAACGAGTCGAGCGTGTGCTGCAGCTTCGCCAGCAGCGGCGCCACCGACGGCTCCTTCAGACCGCCCACCCATTCGGCCAGGTCACTGAGCTGCATCGAACAGGCGTCAGCGATGTTGATTCCGTTGATCTTCGACGATCGAGCGGCCTCGTTGAGGCGGGTGCCGCCGCAGTCCTGACAGGTGCTGAACGTGACCGCCCGCTCCACGAACGCCCGGATGTGGGGCTGCATCGCCTCGACGTCCTTGGACAGGAACGACTTCTGGATCGTCGGGATCAGTCCCGCGTACGTCAGGTTGATGCCCTCAGCCTTGATCTTGGTCGGCTCCTTGTGGAGCAGGTCGTGCAGCTCCTTCTTGGTGTATTTACAGATCGGCTTGTCCGGGTCGAAAAATCCGCAGCCGCGGTAGATGCGGCCGTACCAGCCGTCCATGCTGTAGCCGGGGACCGTGAGCGCACCCTCGTTGAGCGACTTACTGTCCTCATACAACGCAGATAGGTCGAAGTCGGTGACCGATCCCATGCCCTCACAGCGCGAGCACATGCCCCCGGCGCGGGAGAACGTTCGTTTCTCAATCTTCTTCTCGCCGCCCTTCTCGATCGTGATCGCACCGGCTCCGCTGACCGTTGCGGTGTTGAAGGAGAACGCATTGGGCGAACCGATGTACGGCTTGCCGACTCGGCTGTACAGGATGCGCAGCATCGCGTTGGCGTCGGTGGCGGTGCCCACCGTCGAGCGGGTGTTGGCTCCCATCCGCTCCTGGTCCACGATGATCGCTGTCGTCAGCCCGTCCAGAACGTCGACCTCGGGCCGGGCCAGCGTCGGCATGAAACCCTGCACGAAGGCGCTATAGGTCTCGTTGATCATCCGCTGGGACTCCGCCGCGATCGTGCTGAACACCAACGAGCTCTTGCCCGAGCCGGAGACACCGGTGAACACCGTCAGCCGGCGCTTCGGGATCTCGACGCTGACGTCCTTGAGGTTGTTCACCCGCGCACCCTGCACGCGGATCAGATCGTGGCTGTCGGCAGCATGCCGCGCCGCGGACTGCGTGTCCAACCTCGTGGACTTGCTCATGGTGTCTCCATCTTTGGGTGATACCGTCCTCCACGAGGTTGGGGTGCAGCTCGTCGAGGATGTCCGCCGACCGGTGCGCCCGGAACAGGCCAACGCTCCGCCCAACGCCGCAGGGTTCATTCCCTAGAACGTCAACCCAGCGTGGCATACGCTTGTGGCCCCCGGCCATTGCCGCCACCCGGTGCGGACCCATACCCAGCTGATGTCGTCCGGCGTGTGGCTCACGACGTGCGGTTGTGCGTGTGGATCACGCCGTTCCTGAACCGTCCTTCGTCGAGGAGCTCGAGGTCTACCCGGACATCTCGCGGCAGTCCTGACTTGCCGCCACCCACGACAATCGGGAACGCGAAGAGGTGGACCTCGTCCACGGCCCTCCGACCTCAGCGTCGGGAACCGCCCAGTCAAACCCACCCTCTTGGACATTGAACGCCTCCCGGGCTGCGGCCGCGACTTGTGCGAGACAGTTCAGCACCACCGCAACCCGAAGCCGGCGTTGCCCGTGGGATACCGAACAATCTCGCACCTCACCTGATGGGACAACGCCAACTAGCGTTGATCCGTGGCCGATCTGAATCACCTCATCGTCTGGTGCACAGACAAGCGGCGCGGCGCCGCACACGTGATCGATATCTTGGGACTCGACCCCGCTCGTGACTTCGCCGGCCAGTTCTTGGTCGTCGAAATGGGCAACGGCGTCTCGCTCGACTACGCCGACTGGAGCGAAAGCGACATCACCCCACAACATCTCGCGTTCCTTGTCAGCGAGGATGATTTCGACGCTGCCTACGGCCGGATCCTGGCCAGGGGGATCGATCACTGGGCCGACCCGTCGAAGCGCACACCCGGCGAGATCAATCACCATGACGGTGGCCGGGGTGTCTACTGGGACGATCCGGACGGTCACCTGCTCGAGATCATTACCCGACCATACGGAGCCGAGACCGAATCCTCCGGCGGCTGAGACGGCCATCGCCCAGGCCCGAGCGCAGAGTCGGTCAGCACCATCATTGCGACAACGGCGGCGGTCTACGTGGCGTGGCGAACTCTGAGTCGATCGGCCACACGAGCGCTACGTTCGAAATGGACGTGGAGCGGGGCAAGATCCGCGAGTTCGCCCGGGCCACAGGTTCAAGCCACGCCTCCTATCTCGAGGATCCCCGGCCAGTCATACCTCCCACCTTCCTGACCACGCAGGCGACCTGGCAGGACGATGCTGCAGATCCCTGGCTGAGGTCCGAACTGAACCAAGTGGGCGGATTGCATGCCGAACAGGAATACACCTTCCACGGCCCTCCGCCACGCGCCGGCACCAAGCTGACGTTTAGACGACGATCACCGAGATCTCCACGAAGGAAGGCCGCCGCGGCGGTGACATGACCTTCATCGTGGCCTTCACGAAATTCTGGGACGAAAGCGGCCACCTGGTGGCAGAAGCCAGAGCGACTGGCGTGGAGACCGTGCCAGACCGGGAGCTACGCACCCGGCTCCTCGGATTGGCGCTTGGTGACGGCACACAACTGACAGCCCGAACCTCCCCACTGGCTCACCACTCCGGCCCGGCTGCGCTCCCCCAGCCCGCTCAGCACGCCAGCCCGCTGTGCACCTTGCGTGGGCGCAACCACCGACGACCAGCTTGGAACGCTTTGGACGCTCACGTTGGTGCCACCCCCATCACTGGCGGGGAGCCTGCCGTCGCGGCTCTGACCCGGGACCATCAGCGCCCACATCATGGCGAAGCGCGGCGGCCACACGCCGCACGACGTAGTCGGGGCGCAGCGACACCTGCTCGTAGGTCACCGCTATCACGAGGTAGTCCTCTCCCGACAGGGTCGACCAGATCTCGTGATCCTGCTCGAAGGCGTGATAGGCCCGTCCGTCGAACTCCACCACCACCCGGGTGCCGAGGAGCAGATCAACCCGCTTGATGTACCGCCCGCTGTCATCGTGGATGGCGACCTGACGTCGCCCCGGCGGCAGTCCCCCATTGCGCAGCACCTGGAGGCCCCGGGTTTCCAGATAGCTCTCCGTGGCCGGGGCACCGAAGGCACGACGCTCAAGCACCTCCTCCAACATCCGGGCGCCACCCCGGTACCACCCGCATCGACGGAGAAGCTCCAACAGATCCTCCTCAGTGGTGAGAAGCCGCCGCAACGCCGATTCCACCGCCAACTCCACCAACTCGTCGGGCCGGACCGGAATCGGGTCGTTGACGGAGGCCCGTCGCCGGGTAAGGCCCGCCCCGAGTTCGATAAGGGTCTGTCCGATCCCGGTGACGTCCAAGCCCCCGAGCATGGCCATCGGCTCCAGCGGTGCCACCCGGTGAACACCCCCCTGCCGGTGTCGACTGGAAACCGGCGTGTTCAGCTCGATCGGCACCGGCACCTCGAAGCCGTCCAGTTCCCACATCGCCGCGGCGGCCGACCGGGCCCCAACGCAGTCCCGACCGCACGCCAACATCGCCACTCCCAGGTCCCAACGCCAGCCAGCCTCACGGTCCGCCGGCCTGGGAGTGGTGGCGTAGACACCGTGAGCGACCCGCCGAAGGGATCCGTCCTTGAGACGTCGACGGCGCTCGTCCCAAGACAGGTCGGCAGCAGCCACCAGGCCATACATCGGGAATGAAAGTAGCTTAAAGTTACTGAAAAGGTGTGGACACGGACGGTTTTCGCGTCGATCGCTGCAGGCAGAACGTCGAATGTCGACGCTAGGCGTTGGTCTCGCCGCTCAACGTCAAACTCCGGTACGGCGATGCCTCCCTGCCGCGCGAAAAGTGTCCACAGGTTTTCCGGCGATTCGACGTCGATTCGCTGCGTGACTCCCGGTATGGCCCCTGCACCCGGGCCACGGTGGGGATATCGCAGTCCTCGATGGCGCGGGCCGCCCGGCGTCCCAGATGGGCCCGCCAGCGCACCTCACGCTCGCTGCGGGGCGGCTCGAGCGGCGCGTCGTCAGCTTTGCGGTCCGCCCCCGAGCAGAACGACAGACCGCGACCGCCCAGCACCACCACCCGGGTGTCGAAGTCGCGCTGCAGGGCCTCGAACACGTCACCGACCTCGCTCATCATGCGGGCGTTGACCGCGTTGCGGCGACGGGGTCGGTCCAGCCAGAGGCGCAACACCTCGGGCCGACTGGGGTCACGTTCCAGGGACAGGGTCTGATAATCGGCCACCGCGGGTTGGTAGGGGATGCGCTCCCCCACCGGGCCCCCGCTGAGCGTCAGTGGCTGGTTGACACCTGCTTGTTACCTGCTCAAGACGCCCCACTAGGTGGCCGACGGGCAATGCCATTGCACACTGACCCACCGCTGTCCGCCGCCGCATCCGCCGCCGCATCCGCCGCGGCATTCGGTGCCGTATACGGTGCCGTATGCGCCTCACCCGGTTCCACACCACCAACGAGGGCGGATCGGTCTTCGTTGATGTCGAGGTTGACCTGCCCCACGCCCGCCACGACCCCCAGGGCCATCTGATCCGGGCGTCCAACCGCTACCTTTCACCGTCGGTACAGTTCGCCGAGTTGCCCGAGGGCCTCGACCAGACGTGGCACCCAGCGCCCCGCCGCCAGATCGTGATCATCCTGACCGGCACGCTGGAGGTGACCACCAGCGACCACGCCTCCCGACGTTTCGGTCCCGGGCAGTGTTTCCTGGCCGATGACATGGGCGGCAAGGGCCACCTCACCCGGGCCGTGGACGGACCGGTGCAGGTGTTGTTCGCCCCCATGCCCGCCGAGGTGGACCTAGCCCAGTGGACCGCCACCGGTTGAGGCCGCCCCGGACCGGCGCGCTACCGTCCCCGGCCGTGAACCCCAGCACGCCCGGCAGCCCCGAGAGCGCCCTCGCCACCTTCGATGACGCGCTGGCCCTGCAAGCCAACGGCGACGGATGCTTTGTGGCGGACATCGCTGGGGGGTGGGACGTGCGGGGCAACCCCCACGGCGGGTACCTGCTGGCGTTGGTCACCCGGGCCATGAGCCAGGTGGTGACCCAACCCGACCCGCTGACGGTGTCCGCCACCTACCTGGCACCGCCCCGTTTCGGTCAGGCGCAGCTCGAGGTGCGGGTGCTGCGGGCCGGTCGCCGCCAGAGCACCGCCTCGGTGCGCCTGATGCAGGACGACCTCGAACGGGTCAACGCCGTGGCCACGTTCGGCACGCTCGGTGACGAACCGCCCGAGTGCTACGCCGCCGAGTTGGCCTCCCCTCCCCCGCTGCCCC
>JANPEN010000183.1:0-5500 GCA_031422955.1 Acidimicrobiia bacterium | reverse complement strand
CCGTCTGGAGCTGGCATCGATCGGCCGTTGGGTGCCAACACCTTCGACCAGTCGATCTCGGTTGCCCCCTGCAGGCCCTCAACGCGTAGCGCGACCTGAGTCCCCACCCAAGGTTGACCGTCGCCGGTCATGTCGCCGGTCATGAGCGGCAACGATAGGCCGTTCACGGGTAGGGGGAGGTCACGCCTTGCGGCAGACGTAGTAGTTCTCCATCACGTTGCCTGGGAGCGTGTTGATCACCACCCCACCGAACCCGGCGCGCGCGAAGATCTCCCGGGCCTTTTGCACCCCCCACATCGTCCCGAGACCTGCTCCGCCATCGGCCAGCGACACGGTCATGCAGATCTGACACGAGATGCCGTAGAGGAATGGTCCGAGGGGGTGGTCCAGGTTCTCCCCGAGATGACTTGACGCTCGGATATCGCTACAGAGCCAGTCGCCACCCAGACGGAGGGCGCGGAACACACCCGCCACAACGGCTTCGGGGTCGGCCTGGTCATGCACGGCGTCGAAGGTGGTGATGAGGTCGAACGCGCTTTCGCAGTCCAACCGAGCCGCGTCGCGGGCCTCGAACTTGACGTTCCCCAGCCCCCAACTTGCGGCCTCGGAGCGAGCAGTGGCCAACGCCGATTCGGAGAAATCGAACCCGACGAAACGGGAGTTCGGGAAGGCCCGGCCCATCAGGTTGACGGCACGACCGCAACCGGTACCCACGTCGGCAACGTCGATCCCGCGCTCCAGACGCTCGATGACCCCTGGGACCAGGGGCAGGATCTGCTCCACGAGTTGAGCATCGAAGACGGCGCCACTCAACTCGCGCATCAATTCGTGGACCCGGTTGTACGCCCCCCAAGGCACGCCCCCACCGTGGCGGAACTTCTCGACCAACTCATCCTCGACAGATGACAGGACCGACACGATCTGGGTGTAGGCCGCGAAGTTGTCCGGGCCAGCGGCCCGGGTGGAGAGTGCCGCGTGCTCGGGCGGGAGGCGGTAAGCGCCCTCGTGAGCGTGGTACTCAACGACACCGGAGGTCACCATCACCGCCAGCCATTCCCGCACGTATCGTTCTTCAAGGCCAGCCGCCGCGGCGATCTCTCCCGACGTGGCCGGCCGGGGTAGCCGAGTCATCGCGTCGAACAGACCGGCCCGGTGACCAATGCTCATGGACGTGACAGTCAACGCGTTGTTGAGCATCGTCATCAGTTTTTGAGCAAAGGCTTCGACTCTTTCCACGTCCAACTCAACCTCAGCTATGGCCACGACTCCCCCTTTGGTCAACCACGTTATTCGACCCTGTGATTCGACATAACCAGCCTGTCTCAAGCGGGGACCGAGTACATCGGCCAGATGGCCGATCCGCGG
Organism: Acidimicrobiia bacterium; assembly: GCA_031422955.1. Classification (GTDB taxonomy): domain Bacteria; phylum Actinomycetota; class Acidimicrobiia; order Acidimicrobiales; family CAIXPF01; genus CAIXPF01. The sequence continues at coordinate 4,135 of JANPEN010000183.1, read as the reverse complement.
GCAAGCTCGCTCCGATCGTGGCGGGCCCGGCGAACCAGCAGCAATTGCTGGCGGCGGGTGCCAGGATAATGGCGTGGGACGCCCTTCAATGCCGAGCGGGACGGTTGCGTTCCTGTTCACCGACGTCGAAAAGTCCACCGCGCTGTGGGAGCGCCATCAGCAGGAGATGGCGGCTGCGCTGGAGGTCCACGACGGTGTCATCCGGGACGCCATTGAGGCCGAGGACGGCGTCGTGTTCTCAACCGCAGGAGACGCGTTCGCCGCCGCCTTCCACACACCCGCGGCAGCGGTGAACGCGGCGCTGGCGGCCCAACGCGGGCTCACCTCTGTCACATGGCCGGAAGGCGCGGAGATTCGGGTGCGGATGGGCCTGCACGCCGGTGTTGCCCACGAGCGTAACGGCGACTACTTCGGCCCTGCGGTGAACCGCGCCGCCCGGCTGATGGGCCTCGCCGTGGGCGGTGAGGTCTTGGCTTCATTGGCGGTCGAGCAACTCACCCGGGGCCAACTCCAGGCCGAGGTCTCCTTTCGCGATGTCGGCGTGCACGAGTTACGAGGCCTTGATGAACCGGAGCGGGTGTTTCACTTGGTCGCTCCTGGCCTGGCGCTGGCGCCGGTCGGTCTGGCGCGGCGAGCCGCGAAAGGAAATGTGCCCGTACCCCCCACCACCTTCGTTGGACGTGAGAAGGAGCTGAAGCGGCTGATGGCGGACCTGCAGGATCGGCGTTTGATCACCTTGGCCGGTCCGGGCGGCATCGGCAAGACGCGGCTGGCGATCGAAGCCGCCCACGCGGCGGGCCATCGTTTCAGCGACGGCGTGTGGTTCTGCGAGCTCGCGCCCGTCGAGGCGTCCGGCGTGCTGCCAACCGTGGCCAAGGCGCTCGGGATCCTCCTGCGCACGAGCGCCGATCAACTCGACGAGGTGGTCGAGGCCGTTGCGGGCCGCGACATCCTGGTCGTGTTGGATAACTGCGAGCACGTCATTGATGCCGCCGCAGGTTTTGCCGAGCGAGTTCTCACTTCGACTTCGTCCGTGCGCTTGTTATGCACCAGCCGCGAGGTACTCGGCGTTGCGGGCGAGCAGGTGTGGCGGGTGTCAGGGCTGGGCGACGCCGCGGTCAAGCTGTTCTACGAACGCGCGACCGCGTCCGATCCAGCCTTTCAGATCGACGAGCGTGATGCAGCAGCCGTTGTCGAGGTGTGTCGTCGACTCGACGAGATCCCCTTGGCCATTGAACTAGCCGCAGCCAGGACGCGTGCCCTGTCGGTGGTCGACATCGCATCTCGCTTGGATGAGCGGTTCCGACTGCTACGGAGCTCGGGGCGGGGCCAGACGGAGCGGCACCAGACGCTGCGCAACACCGTGCAATGGTCCTACGATTTACTGGGCGACGGCGAACGGGCGCTGTTCGAGCGGTTGTCGGTGTTTGCCGGAGGTTTCAGCCTTGACGCGGTGACCGAGGTCTGCGGCGACGATGGTGCGCTCGACTCGATCGAGGTTCTCGACATCGTCGAGTCACTGGTCGACAAGTCGATGGTCTTTCGCGCCTCCAGCGCAATTGGTACGCGCTACGCCATGCTCGAGACGCTGCGCCAATTCGGCGCCGAACGGCTCCAGGAGCAGCAGTCGGCGGCGACCTGGGCGTCTCGTCACGCGTCGTACTTCGCCCGTCTCGTCCTCGACGAGGAGGCTCGGCTGCACACCGGCGAGGAACCATCCGCCTGGCAGGCGCTCAACGAGGACTGGGACAACATCCGTGCTGCGTTCGAGCACGGGCTCGTGTCGGCGGACGCGGACGTCATCGCGACGATCCCGTCTGCGCTGGGCTTGTTCGGAGCCTTCGCTCTTCACATCGAGGTCGGCAACTGGGCGAGTCGCGCCATCGCCTCGGGCCGGCTGGTCGGCCATCCGCTCGAACTCGATTGCCGAGGGGCGTGGGCGTTGTCCGCCTATTGGCTCGGCGGACGCTACGCCGAGGCGGGCGAGGCCGTACGTGCGGCCGCCGACCGCGCGGTGGAGGGCCGCGGCACCCTCGCTCTCGCCGCGTTTTTCGTCGCCCAGGCCGCTGCGGACAAAACGGCGGCCGAGAGCCACACCCGCCGCTGGGTAACCCAACCCGGGTTGACCGTCGAGGCGAGGATGCTGGCCCTGGGCGCCCGAGCCTTGTACGGCACGTGGTTCGCCGATCCCGACGTGGTCCCGGGCCCCTTGCTCGCAGAGCTCGGTGAACTCGCGGCAGCCTCGGGTTCGCCGTCACTGCTGGCTTTCGCCGCTTGGCACCACGGGTTGGTCCTCGTAGGCAATTCGCCCGAGGAAGGGCTCGCCGCGTTCGAGCGCGCCGCCAACCACTTGGCCCCGCTCGGGAGCACTCACCTGATCAGGCTCGGGTGTCTTTCATGGGTAGCGGTGGCGGCCGTCCAATCCGGTGACCATGCAAAGGCGCTGCGCACATCACGAGAAATCCTCGTGGAGGGGATCGAGCTCCGGTTCCACGCAGTGGTCCTGCAGGGACTTCGGACCGCCGCCCTCACCTTGGCTCGTCTCGGCAGTGCCAGCGTCGCCGCACAGCTTCTCGGCGCGACTGAGGCCACCGGCCATCACAGCCCCTCGATGGCCGACCTTGTCGCCCAGGCCGAGGCGCTCGTGGACCGCGTCCTCGGCCCCGCCGCCGCGCCGCACCGACTCGAGGGAGCGCGGCTCACCATCACCGCCGCAGCCGAAGTCGCCATCGAAGCGATCGACCGCGCCTTGCGGCCCGAGGACCTCGGAGTTGTTTCGGTTCCCATCAAGCCATGACCGCGGGCCGCTGGGAGCCAGGGCTCGGTAGGGGGGGATACTGCGTTCAGGGACTGGTGAATCCCGGCGCGGGAAGTCCTCGAATCCAACTTGTAACTGCGACATTGAATTCTTCCGGACGTTCTTGATGGGGCCAGTGACCGGCCCCAGACCAGCTGATCCCCGTCGAATAGGGATGGGAGAACAACGAGCAGTCCCAATCCGCTGAACTGGGCGCGATCGAGGACCCTGTCCGTCGAAGGGTGAAAACTGGGCACGGGACTCGACGAAGGAAGCGCTCGGCTTCTGGTCGGAAAAAGATCTGGTCTTCCGCCAGAGCCGTGTCGCGGTAACACGCCCTCAGGACCCGCGGCTCCACGCCTTGGAGACGGCGTGCGTGCCACAAGCGAAGATACCGAGGCGACGTCTCCGCATAGAAGTCGACAAACGAGTCTCGAAAAATACCGTGTGTCGACTCGTCGGTCATAGCGTCGAGTGCGCCTCGCAGCGCCGCCTGGCTCGCCGGATCGACGCCGTAGGACGGATCGACGGCGACGACGGCGCGCACCGGCGCAGGGTGGCTGACGGCGAGAGAGACGGCACAGGCGCCGCCGGTCGAATGGCCAAAGGCGACGACGCGTTCGAGACCGAGATCTGTCACGAGCGCGGCGAGATCGGCTGCATCCTGGTGAGAAGAATAATTCCCGTCGGGCGAACTCGATAATCCGTGCCCACGCAGGTCCACGGCAATAACTCGAAAGTCGCTCTCAAAGGCGGGTAATTGCATGTTCCAATCATTGGAATCACAGGTCGTGCCGTGTGCGAGTACTACTGCAGGTCCGGACCCTTCGTCCGTATAGAAGAGTCTCGCACCATTGATGTTGGCGAACGGCATGTCCATCTCCCTCCAGGCAGACGCAACTGGCAGACGCAACGTAGCAGGGCCCGTTGAACCGCAGCCCGTCTCGGCCACGAGCGCTCCGCTCCAAGAAACGTCTCAGAATTCTTCTCCGGTGCGCTCCGCAGGCCGGGCGTGATGGGGTTTGGGGTCGGTGACGCGGCGGCGCGCGAGCGAGCCTGCCCGGTGGGTGCGCCACTAGGGTGCGGTCGTGCCGATTCGGGGGGCGCTCGATCAGTCGTTCCGAGTGGGATTGTCGTGTTCTTGTTCAGTGATGTCCAGGGCTCGACACGATTGTGGGCCGAGGACAGGGCGGGGATGTCAGCCAGCCTGGCGGTGCACGACGAGGTTCTCCGTCGGGTGTTCGAGTCCCGGGGCGGGTACGTGTTCACCACGGCCGGCGATTCGTTTGCGGTGGCGTTCGGGCGGGCCTCAGACGCGGTCGCGGCAGCTGAGGCGGC
>JANPEN010000182.1:0-2103 GCA_031422955.1 Acidimicrobiia bacterium | reverse complement strand
CGTCTTTGCTCAACACGTCCACCGACATCAGGTTCTGGGCGGCCTCCGTGGCGTTGGCCTGGGTGAAATGCACCAGGTAGGCCGGGGTCTTGTGGGCGGCTACCAGGTCGGCCAGGGACTGGTGCAGCGGCGTCTCCCGGTACTCGAAGTCCAGCGGCACGGGGCGAACCGCGTCGTCGATGACCACCGTGCGGCGGCCGCTGCGCTTTTCCAGGGTGCGGGCCAACTCGTGGGTGTTGCCCAGGGTGGCGGACATGAGCAGGAAACGAGCCCGGGTCAGCTCCAACAACGGCACCTGCCAGGCCCACCCGCGGGTGCGGTCCGCGTAGTAGTGGAACTCGTCCATCACCACGTCTTGGGCGGGGGCGTCCACCCCGTGGCGTAAGGCCAAGTTGGCCAGGATCTCCGCCGTGCAGCAGATGACGGGGGCTTGGGGATTGATGGAGGCGTCCCCGGTGATCATGCCCACGTTGTCCGAACCGAGGTCCCGGCACAGGGCGAAGAACTTCTCCGAGACCAGCGCTTTGATGGGGGCGCTGTACCAGGATCGCTGCCCTCGGCCCAGGGCCATGAAGTGGGAGGCCAGGGCGACCAGTGACTTTCCCGAGCCGGTGGGGGTGGCCAGGATGACGTTGGCGCCGTCGAACAGCTCCAGGATGGCTTCCTCCTGGTGGGAGTACAGCTCGATCTGGCGGGCCCGACAGAACTGTAGGAAGGCGTCGAGGAGGGCGTCGGGGTCAGCCACGGCGGGCAGCAGGGTGGCGAGGGTGTCTCCAGCGGCGCCGTCAGCCACCGGGTTCTTCCGGGCGTTGCTCGCGCAGGAACCGCTCGAACTCGGCGGCCAGATCCTCGCCCGAGGTGGAGGTGAGGGCCTGGTCCAAGCGGCGATCGGCCTGGTCCTCCAACCGGGTCACGTAGGCCCTGACCTCGTCGTCGGCGGCCACCGCGGTGTTGACCTGACGCTCCCAGGCCTCAACCGCCCTGGCCAGCCCGCTGTGGGCGGTGGGCACGCCGGTGACGTGTTCAAGATGCTGGAGCAAGGCAAGAGTGGCCTTGGGGTTGGGGGTGGAGGCAACGTAGTGGGGCACCGCCACCCGCAGGGAGATGACCGGGATTGACTCGCGGTCGAGGCGATCGTGTAGCACCCCGATAAGCCCGGTGGGGCCCTGGTAGCTGGGCCGGTCGAGCCCCAGGCGGGCGGCCAACTCGGCGGTGGTCGAGCTGCCTTTGACCAGGGGAGGACGGCTGTGCGGTACCGCGTCGGCCATGGCTCCCAGGGTGATGACCATCTCCGCGCCGGTGGTGTGGATGACCTCGATGAGATCTTCGGTGAAGCTCTGCCAACGCAGGTGGGGCTCGATACCGGCCAGCAGCACCAGGTCGTGACCGTGTTCGGGCAGGCGGGCCACCCCGCAGTCATTGGCCGGCCATTCGATGATGCGCTCGCCGTCCACCAGCTTGACCACGGGGCGTCGGGCGGTGAAGTCGAAGTAGGTCTCCGGGTCGATGCCGGCCACATCGTCGGCGTGGTAGTGGCGGCCCAACCAGCGCACCGCTCCGGTGGCCGCCTCGGCCACGTCGAACCAGCCGGCGAAGGCCATGATCAGGAAGGGGCGGGACAACGAGGAGAAGTCGCGCCATACCACGGTCATTCGTTGGCTTCCCTTCCAGAGCTTGCTGGCTGTCGGGTGTGCTGGCTTGGGTGGGTGTGCTGGCTACCCGGGGCGAACAGGCCAGAGCCTACCTGCACCTCAGGACACCGCCGCGCCACCCGGACGGGGCAGCTCGACCCAGGTTTGCCCAGGGCTGAGGGGGATCTGGTTGTTGTTGGTATCGAGGTACTGCAGTGGCGTGGTGGCGCTGCTGCGGGCCCAGCGGCCCTCGATGATCTTGCCATCGGTAAGAATCCATGCGTCCCCGGAGCCCACCGTGAGGGCATCGGGGCTGCTGGCATCGGCGGGGCTGGCGGAGTAGTTGGTGAACTGCACGATCACGTTCTGCGGGGAGACCTGCCCGGCGGTGGTGTCCGCGGTAGGGACCCCGTTGGTGGCGCGATCCCAGCTGGCGCCGTTCCAGCTGTAGGTCACCGACTCGAATCCGATG
>JANPEN010000181.1:0-4497 GCA_031422955.1 Acidimicrobiia bacterium | reverse complement strand
ACGGCCGGTCTCGGGTGACTCGTGGGCGGTGACGTCCCTGGCTGATCGGGCGCGGCAAGCCGAGGTGGTGGAAGCGTCGTGGCGGCGGCAACAGGCGCTCTTGGGAGTCCGGGACCTGGCGGGTCTGAGCATTTAGACGATTCGTGTCCAAAGCACGCTGGTCCGAACTCGCGGTTCGGCACAGCCGGGTGGCCCGGCTTCTATGATCCGGCCATGTCGAAACTCTCAGAAGATCCGCGTATCGATCCGCGGTTGAAGAAGCTGTTCGGGAAGATGCCCGCCATGGGTGGGCGTGACCTGTCGAGTCGGGAGGAGGTCCTCGAACGAAACGGCAGCGAGAAAGCTCTGGCCGGTCGGGCGGTCATGGCCGCCTTCGCCGAACGGGCGGACACCGAGGAAATCGCCCCTTCGGCCGGCCTCACGGTCACCACCGAAACGTTCGTTTCCCAACCGGACGGCAACTCGATCAAGGTGCAGTTCGTCCGGCCCGATTTCGCCGGTGACCGTCCGCCCTGCGTGTACTACATCCACGGCGGCGGGATGGCCACCATGTCGTGTTTTGACGGGAACTACCGGGCATGGGCGCGCCTCATCGCCCGCGGCGGGGTGGCCGTGGCGATGGTCGATTTCCGCAACGCGGTGGTGGCGTCCTCCGCTCCGGAGGTGGCGCCGTACCCGGCTGGTCTCAACGACTGTGTGTCGGGGGTGAGGTGGCTGGTTGCCAACGGCGAACGCCTGGGTATCGACACCGGCCGAATCATCGTGGCCGGCGAGAGCGGCGGCGGGAACCTCACCCTGGCGACCGGCCTGCGCCTGTTGCGCGACGGCGATATCGACCTCGTACAAGGCCTGTACGCGCTGTGCCCCTACATCTTGGGCAGCTGGCCCGACGAGCTGAGCCCATCCTCGGTCGAGAACAACGGCATTTTCCTCGACCTGCACAACAACCAGGGCCGGATGGGCTACGGCATCGAATCCTTTGAAGCGGGGGACCCGCTGGCCTGGCCCAGTTTCGCCGGCGTCGAAGACGTCAAAGGCCTGCCGCCCACCGTCATTAGCGTCAACGAGTGCGACCCGCTGCGCGACGAGGGCATCAACTTCTACCGGCTACTGCTGTCCGCCGGAGTGCCGGCCAGCTGCCGGCAGGTCATGGGCACCGTGCACGGTACCGAGATCTTTCCCATGGCCTGTCCCGACATCAGCCGCGAAACGGCCCGCAGCATTGCCGCCTTCTGCCAAGGCGAGACCCGCCCGGGCTGAGGCGACGGGGTCACGTCGAGGTATCAGCCTGGGCGGGGGCTGAGGTGAGCGGCCAGCGCGGCGCGGGTTGCGTCGCGCGCCGCTTCGTTGTGAGCGGCGACCTCGAGACGGAAATCGGTAACGCCGGCTGCCGCATAGGCCCCGAGCCCGTCAACGATGCGTTCCCAGCTGCCGATGAGGTGCAGTTCGGCTGGGTCCTGCAGGCCTTCTCGGTCTTGCACCGCCGCGTAGGACGGGACGCTGCGGTAGCGCTGAGCCGTCTCGCTCGCCAGAGCATACGCGCCGGTATGGTCCTCGGTCATGCAGATGCGGATGAGGGCCATGATGCGCGGTTCGGGGCGTCCCGCCGCCTGCGCGGCGGCTTGGATGCACGGCGCAACGTAGGTGGCGATGGTTCGAGGACCGCACTGGCCCACCGTGGTGCCTTCCACCCGCCGTCCCGCCAGCTCCAACATCTTGGGGCCGAGCGCGGCCAGCAGGATCGGTGTGTCGGCCGCGGCGATGTTGAGCTGGGCGTGGGTGGAGAGTTCCGTGCCGTCCACATCCGCCTCCAGGCCGGCCAGTAGCGGCTGCAGCCCTTCGATGAACTCACGGGTGAAGGCCAGCGGCCTGTCCCACTCCAGGCCCATGCTGGTCTTGACCGCGTTCTTCGAGGCGGCTCCAATACCGAGGGTAAACCGGCCATCCAACGCGCTCTGCGCGGTGCGGGCGAGCTGGGCGAGACCAATGGGATGGCGCCCATAGAGGGGGACCACCGACGTGCCGACCTCGGTGAGGTGCCCCATATCCCCCGCCACCGAGGCCAGCGCCACGATGGGGTCAACCGCGTTGGAATGGGAGATCCAGAGGCTGTCGAACCCCGCCGCGTTCGCGTACCGGGCGACCTCGCGGACCTCCGCAATGGAGGCGAGCGCCACCCCACCGGCGAGCCCCCAACGCACCCCAAAGCGATCCCCAGTGGTCATGATCCCCCCGTTTCAGAAGCCGGTTCGCAGTCATCTTCGTCATGCCCGATCATCATGGCGCACGATCGGCACCGATGCTTCCCTTTCGTTGGCGCGTAGATTGCCTGGCAGTTGGGACCATGGAAGATCCCGCTGCGGGGGAGGAGACCAGATGGGCACGGTACGCACGTACGGGGAACTCGGTGTAGAGGTCGGAGACGACCACGTGGCGACCATCGAGATCCGCCGGCCACCCAACAACTACATCAGCCTGGCGCTGGTCGATGAACTGGCCGAGGCGTTGGGTGATCTTGACGACAACGACGCCTGCCGGGCCATCGTGCTCTGCGCCGCCGGCAAGCACTTCTGCGCCGGCGGCGACTTCAGCGAGGGCGGCGCGCAAAGCTCACCCACCGGGGTCGAGGCCCGCAACGTTTACGACGAGGCGGACCGGCTCTTCGCCAATCGCAAACCCATTGTGGCCGCCATCCAGGGGGCGGCCATCGGTGCGGGGCTGGGCCTGTCCCTCATCGCAGACTTTCGGGTGGCCGCGCCCGAGGCCCGCTTCGCCGCCAACTTCGCCCGGCTCGGCTTCCATCACGGGTTCGTGCTGTCCGCCACCCTGCCCCGGGTGGTCGGCCAGCAACGGGCGCTGGAGCTGCTCTACACCGGTCGCCGGGTGAAGGGGGACGAGGCGCTGGCCATCGGGTTGGCCGATCGCCTAGCGCCACTGGTCGAGGTGCGCGATGCCGCCCACGAGTTGGCCCGGGAGATCGCCATCTCCGCGCCGCTGGCGGTGCAAAGCATCCGGGAGACCATGCGGGGCGACATGCCCGGCTTGGTCCGCTCCGTCATCGCCCGGGAGAAGACCGAGCAGGGCCGCTTGCGCAAGACCGAGGACTGGAAAGAAGGCGTGGCGGCCATGGCGGAACGGCGCGTGCCCAACTTCAAAGGGGCATGATGGCGCACGGCCGGCGGGGTGGCGGGCCCAACCTGGGGATGGCAACGAGATGACCGACATGTTCTCCGACGAGGAGCAGATGCTGCTCGAACTGGTCGAGCGGTTCGTGGACGAGCGGCTTATGCCCCTCGAACGGGTGGTGTTGGCCCGCGAGGCCGCCGGGCAACCACCCGAGCTGACCACGGAGGAGGAGCAGCCGCTGCTCGATCTGGGCCGCGAGCTCGGTCTGTGGGCCCTCGACGCCCCCGAGGAGATGGGCGGTGCGGGCCTACCGGCGCGGGTGATGTTGGCCATCCACGAGCGAGTGGCCCGTACCATCACGCCGTTTCAGTTCCCGCCGGACTCCCCGAACCTGCACATGCTCGACGCGGTGGCCAGCCCGGAGCAGCGCGAGAAGTACCTCGAGCCCTACGCCCAGGGCAAGGCCAAGTCTGCCATTGCTATCTCCGAACCCGATGCTGGCAGCGACCCCGGTGCCATGCGCACCCGGGCCGTGAAAGACGGCGACTATTGGGTGATCAACGGTCGAAAGATCTGGGTGTCCCGCGTCCCGTCTTCCGATTTCACGATCCTGATGGCGGTCACCGACCCGGCGCTGGGTTCCCGTGGTGGCATCACCGCCTTCATCGTGGATCGTGACACTCCCGGCTTCGAGATCGAACGGGAAATCCCCATGCTCGGCGGGCTGCGCACCTACGAGCTGCGCATCGAGGACCTGCGGCTGCACGACCGTCAGGTGCTGGGCGAGGTCGGCCAGGGTTTCGCGCCGATGCAGAAGCGCCTGACGGTGCGGCGGCTCGAGATCGGGGCCAGGGGAGTGGGCATGGCGTGCAGGGCGTTGGCCATGATGTGCCAGCACGTCCAACAGCGTGAGGTTTTCGGTGAAAAGTTGGCGGATCGACAGTCCATTCAGTGGTGGATCGCGGATGCTGCCACCAACATCCACGTCACCCGGCTGCTGGTGCAAGACGCCGCCCGCAAGGCGGACCGGGGTGAGGACATCCGCACCGAGGCCTCGATGGTGAAGGTCTTCTCGACGGAGATGGCCTCCCAAGTGGTCGATCACGCCATGCAGAGCTTCGGCGCCCTGGGCATGACCCGCGAGATGCCCTTTGGGGTGTTGTCCCAACGCTTGCGCATGTCAAGGATTTACGAGGGCCCGACGGAGGTGCACCGCATGGTCATCGCCCGCCGCGCCATCCGGCAGTACGAAAAACTGGCCTGACCCCCGCAGCGGAGGCGGGCCCGGCACGACCCGGCGCGGGCCTGTTGTCGGTGCCGGCGTGGCTACGGTGGCGGCATGACCAGCGCCTCACCGGACGGATCGACGCG
>JANPEN010000180.1:0-13639 GCA_031422955.1 Acidimicrobiia bacterium | reverse complement strand
CGGGTCATCATCGGCATGGGCCGCGGTACCGGCAGGGTCGAGTTCGAAGGTTTCCGGGTCGACATGCCCGAGGCCCGGGATCGTTTCGCAGAATCGGCGGAAATGGTGCTCACCGGCCTCGAGCGGGGCTGGGTCGAATACGACGGCCGCTACGTTCGCCAACCCCGCAAGGATCTGCGGCCCCGCCCCAACAAGAGCTTCCGGGGCCGCACCTACGCCGCAGTGGTGTCCAGCGAATCGGCGGAGATCATGGCCAAGATGGGCGTGGGCATTCTCATCGTGCCCCAAAAACCGTGGAAGACGGTGCGAGCCGAACTGAACGCCTACCGGGCCACCTACCGCGATGCCACCGGCGAAGAGCCGCCGCCGCCCATGGTGGCGGGCTGGACCTTCGTGGACCCCTCCGCCGACCGGGCCGAGGAACTGGCCCACACCTACATCGGCGGCTACTGGGACTCGATCATCAAGCACTACGAGTTCGACCAGGACCATCTCAAGAACACCCCCGGCTACGAGTTCCATGGCCAGATGCACGACATCCTCAACGCCCCGGGCGGCATGGAGAAGATGACGGAGTTCTTCGTCCGCCTGCAAGTATGGGGCACCCCGGACCAGGTGAAGGACAAGATCCTCGCCATCCAGGACAACACCTACAACGACAGTTTCATGGGCGTGTTCAGTTACGCGGGCATGCCCCCAGAAGAGGCCGAGCGCAGCGCCCGCCTCTTCGCCGCTGAGGTCATGCCCGACCTACAGGCCCTCGCCCCCGCCTACCAACGCCTTGGCGTTCCGGCTTAATAGCCGGTCCTAACAAGCTCGGCGGTCCGGCCTGAGTCGTCACGCCGGGCATGGCCCCCAACGGCGACTGGGTCGGATACCACAGGGCCACCACCGAGGAAAGCACGAAACAAACGCCGGTGACCACCCAGACCAGCCGGAAACGGCTTAAGGAATCGGCGCTGCGGTCACCGAGCAGACCGATGACCACGGCGATACCGAGGGTTTGCACCTGTCGCCGGGCGGTCTGGAAGGCGGAGTTGGCCGCGGCCAGGTCCTCCTTGGCCAGCCCGGCCAGGGCCGCCGCGGCCGAGCTGATGCCAATCATGGCGATGGATATCCCAAACAAGAACAGCGCCGGCAACAGCCTGGTAACGAAGCGTTCCTCCTCGCCCAGGGCTACGAACACCCATGCCAGGCTGGCCGCGCCGACCAGGCCACCCCAGAACAGCAGTCCCCGGTAGCCCCTTCGGTCCGCGAAACGCCCAATGGGCAAGGACAGACAGGACAGCACGAGGGGAATGGCGGTCACCCAGCCGACCGCGGACGCTGACCATTTCCACACGTTGGTCAGGTACAACGGAATCCAGAAAAAGAAGGCGAAAAGGGCCAACTGCGAACCGAGCTGGCTGACGGTAGCGACCAGGAACGTGCGGCGCCGGAAGATCTCCATGCGCAGCAACGGCTCCGCCACCCGGGAACAGCGCAGTACGAACAGCACGGCGGCCACCACGGCCACCCCGAGGGCGACCAGCGTGCGGGCGTCTGCCCAGCCCCAGGCGCCCGATTGCAGCAGGCCCAGGGTCAACAGCCCCGACGCCAACACCACCAAGACCACCCCGATCAGATCGATCGAACCGGCGCCGTCGGCTTTGGGCTCTCCGGCCGGCAACACTCGGGGACCGCTGATGAGCACGGCCAGACCGATGGGTACGGACACCAGGAACACCCACCGCCACGACCCGCCGATGTCGATGATGTTGCCGGCCAGCACCGGGCCAGACAACGAAGCCATCGAGCCCATGATGCCGATCGCCCCCATGGCTGCCCCCCGCCGCTCCGTCGAGTAACCCATCAAGGCCAGGGCAATCGAAGTGGAAACCATCAAGGCCCCAGCAGAGCCCTGGGCGACCCGGGCGGCGATGAGCAGGCCCGGGCTGGGAGCGGCGGCGGAGGCCATGGCGCCGACCATGAATCCGCCCATGCCCCACAGGTACACCCGGCGCAGCCCGTAGCGGTCGCTCAGCTTCCCCGCCACCAGCAGCAAGGCGGCCAGGGCGATGGAATAGCCGGAGCTGACCCAGGCCAAGGTAGTGGGCGGGGTGTCGGGAAAGGCCTTCAGGATGCGAGGAAAGGCCACCGCCGCAGCGAAGGTGTCCAGCACGATCACGAACCCGCCCGACGCCACCAGCAGAGCGAGGAAGGGGCGGCGACTGGTAGGCATCGACCCCGTCCTAGCAGGCGCGAGCTCGGTGATACGTATCTTGCGTGGCGGGCTTGGCGGGCCGAGGATCCCGATGCCCGTCGGTGTCATTTACCCGGTCGTGGCCGCTGACCTGGGGGCTCTGGGCGCCAGAATCCCCACGGTTAAGTTCCGGGATCTACGCCGAGCGGCGCTGCATTCGTAGCGCGAACACGCCGTCCACTTCGACGTTGGCGAAGCTCACCAGCGGTAGCGCTTGGGCGCGGGCGACTGCCACCGATGTAGCGAGGCCCCATTCGCCGTGGACCGCGAGTTCGGAGGCGCTTTGGGCGGCGAGCGGTAGGACCGCGGCGGTGAGCATCGGGGCGAACTGGATCGAGAGCAGGTCGCTTTTCAGGGCGTGCACGTCGTTGTCGTGGAAGACGGCCAGGAAGTGCAGCGCTTCAGAGAGGGCGGCTTCGCTGATGACTGCGGCGCCAATCTCCCATTCGCCTTCGATGAGCGTTTTGCCGATACCCAGCCAGCCCAGCAGGGCGCCGCTGTCGAGCACCGCCACCGGTAGCGCTACCACGCCTTCGGTGCCTGACGGACCTTGGCCCAGGCGGCTTCCTGGCGGGTCAGTTCTTCTTCGGTGGGTGGGTTCTCTCGGGCGGCTTTTTGGCGGGCGAGGATCTCGCGGGTGGTGAGCACCTGCGCAAAGCGCCGCAGGATGTCGCGGGTGTACTGCTGGACAGAGACGCCTTCGAGGGCGGCCTTGGCCGCTAGGCCGTCGAGGGTTTCCTGTTCGATGTTCTTCACGGTGATGCTCGCCATCTCCCCATTGTATCCGATTTTGGATGCAATACGCAACCACTTTAGCAGGCGATAGTTCGGTCAAGCAGCTTGGTGTTTCTGCTCAGCCTGCTGGCCCCGACCCCCCGAGGAACGTTCCCATGAGGGCGATCATCACCGACTCCCATCCGACGGCGCTGCAGACCTGCGGCCGGGTCATCCCGACCGCTATCGACGCCTGACGAGACAGAACGCGCGTACAGCTATCCCCACGCTGGCGCATCCCCACCGCCACCACCGCCAACCCACCCTGCCCCAACCGCGTCCTCACCCCAGGCGGCGCAACCCCACCCCCGCGTGGTCATCCACGACGGCGTCTAAACCATGAGGGGCGCCGGGTACGCTCAGGGGCATGGACAAGCTGAAGGTGTGGACTGCGGCCGAGTTGGATGCCATGTCCCCGGCGGAGCGGGCCGCGGTGTACGACGCGACGACGGTCAAGGACCTCGATGCCGTGCCCCCGCGCATCCTCGCCAGGCTCCGGGCGACGGTGGCAGCCAGGGCGGGGCATACCGACCGTTGACCGACCGACGAACGGTTCGGGCGACATCGGAGCTGTTCGACGATCTGGACCGGCAGTTGCCGGCCGAGCGGGGACAGAACGGTGAGCCATCTCGCCGCGATTTCGAGGTCTTTGAGCTACTCCCGCTTGTGGACGAGATAGCGGAACGATGGGACGAGTTGCCACGACTCGACGCGGATCTCCCGGACTATCGGATCCTCGTGAAACGGGGCCTGCTCGTGCCGTGGCTCACAGTTGTCGCCCATCTCACTCCCGACGGCGCACTGGAGCTGGTTGCGCTCGACATCGACGCCGAGCGCTGATCCCGGCACTCCCCATCCACCGAGTTGATGAGCGCGCCAGGCCGTTTTTTCTCCCGTTTCAGGCTGGGTCCCACGAGCTGGACACCACGCTCGCCGAGGCGGGTCTCGAACTCGTTGCTGGCGTAGCCCTCGAGCGCATCCCGGATGCAGTTTTCGCCGCCACGATAGCCACGAACGTCAACGGCTCATTCACGTTCTGCCGAAAGGTCGGGGCCCGGCATCTGGCCGCCGGCAAGGGCGGCTCGATCATCAACGTCGCTTCCATCGCTGGCCTCGGCGCCTAGCCGCACTTCCCGGCCGCAAACCAGGCATCAAAGGCTGCGGTGATCAACTCGTCGAAGCTCCGCGAGGCCTTATGCCGGGGGGTGGCCGGCAACTTCGGTGGCGAGCGCGGCTCGTCCTTTGATGCCGAGCTTTGTGTAGATGGTTTCGAGGTGGCTCTTGACGGTGCTGGCAGCGATGAAGAGCCGTTCCGCGGCTTGCGCGTTGGTGCGGCCGGTGGCGATCTCCCGGGCGACGGCGACCTCGGCGGGAGTCAGGGACGGCCAGCCGTGGGTGGGCCGCCCTCGCCTGCCGCGCCGGCGCTGGGCGAATAGAACGGCGTCGTCGAGTGCGGTACTGGCGCCTTCGGCAAAGGCGACGTCGAACTCGTCGGCCATCGCGCTGTGGCTGATGTCCATGGCGTCCTCGACGACCGCCTGGTGGTAAGCCGTGCGCCAGTTCACGCCCATCTCCGACCGTGCGACATGGGCGGCGCCGAGCAAACGCGCCGCTGCAGCATGGTTGCCACCGGACGCCCACAAGTAGGCGAGCAGCTCGAGCGCTTCGGTCGCAAAGGGCCGCAGGCCCGATGCCGATACCTCGGCGAGAGTGTCCTGGACGACGTCGGCAGCGTTCGGCTGCGTACGACCTACCGCGACCCAGGCTCGTGCCAGCGAAGCCGAGGCGTGCGCCGTTGGCCACGACGAGGGGAGCCGCTCCGCCCATGCCAGCGCGTCCTCCCAGCGCTGGGCGGCGAGCAGTACACGGGTGACAAGGTCAGCAACGATGAGGATCAGCATGGCCGGTGTTGGCACCGCCAGCGTCGACGTCATGCGGTCCGCGTTGGGGAGTGCACAAGCGTCGTCGAGGAGCTGCGCCCACCATTCCGATCCCGGCAGTTCGCGCAACTCTGGGGGAACGCTGCCAGCGACCTGATCCAGCAGCTGGCTATCGCCCGCTTGAAGCGCGGCAACGATCAACCCTGCAGTAACGGGAAACACCGCCGCGGTGGCGTTTGTCCGATGTTCCAGCGCTCGCCGTGCCAAGTCCTGGGCCGTCGCGCAATCGCCGCGCAGCGCGGCGTGTAGCGCCATCCAGCCGGACAGGACGTAGTGAAATGTCTCGTCATCGAAGGCGGCTCCGAGTGCACGGACCCGTTCGAACAACGGCTGGGCGCCGTCGGTACCAATGAGGGAGCCGACCGAGAGCAGAGCACCGAAGACCGTGAACCGGGTGTCGTTCGCGGCCGCGCCAAGCTCGTGAACTCGTTCGAACAGAGCGCTCTCACCACCTGCGGCGAGAGATAGACCGTAGAGGCAGCGCGCCTCGGAGGCGACGTCGCCCAGAGCGCGCGCGACGTTGATCGCTTCGGAGGTGCTGGTGGTGCTGAACTCGATGTCACCGGCGCTGATGCGCACCCAGGACAGGACGCTCACCGCCATCGCCCAACCACCGGGGTCGGCGTCGTGGTGGGCGGCGAGCACCGGATCGGCGAGGCTGAACGCGTCGCGGATGCGGCCCGCAAGTCCCCAGAATGTGCCCAGGGCGATGACGAGGCGCAGCCCCTCCGGCAACTCCCGCTCGACGGACCATTCGAGAGCGGCCCGCAGATTCGCGTACTCACGGTCGATCGATGTCAGTACAGGGCGGTCACAGAGGAAATGATCAACTCCGCCGAGAAAGGCCAACGCCCACTCAAGGTGCCGCGCTCTGAGCTGCTCGATCTCTCCGGCGACAACACAGCGGTCCAGCGCGTATTGGAGCCCGTCGCCCAGGCGCCGTGCGGGCGCGTGTCCGGCTCGCGGACGAACCTGATCATCCAGCGGTGGCGGCCTTGCGGGTGGGCCGACTAGAAGTCGAACTCGAGGCCGAACCCGGCCTCGAGTGCGCCGGCGAGGACCAGCGCGGCTGCGGCCGCGTCCTGGACTGCGACTCCGACGGACTTGTACAGCGTCAATTGCTCCGCCGACGTGCGGCCGCTCATTGTGCCGTTCAACAGCTCACCGATCTCGATCAGATCGCCGGGATCGAGGAGACCCTCCTCGATCGGCACACGCAGGTCGTAGGAGCCGGCCGGTGGCGGAGCGAGCACGGACGCCCGCGATTCGACCACGACCAGCGCGTCGGCCACTGTCGCCGAATCGATCTCTCTTTCGGCGCTTTCGAACCCGACGGAGTTCACGTGCGTTCCGGGAGCGAGGTCTGCCCGTCGGATGACCGGCTGGGCGGAGCTGGTCGTAAGGCACACGACGTCGGCACCAGCGCACGCATCCGCGGCGCTGGCGGCCGCGACAATCTCGACGTCGAGGACACCGCGCAGCTCCGCAGCAAGGACTGCGACACTCGCCGGATCGCGGCCGGTGATCCGCAGCTCGCGGAACGGCCGGACGCGGAGCACAGCGAGGGCGTGGGCCTGTGCCTGCACGCCCGTGCCGACGATCGCGAGCACAGTCGCGTCGGACCTTGCGAGCAGGTCGGTCGCAAGTGCTGAACCTGCGGCGGTGCGCGCCGTGGTGATCGCGGTGCCGTCGAGCAGCGCGACCGGCTGACCATTCGCGGCGTCGAACACGATCACGATCGCCTGGTGCGTGGGCAACGCGGTGCCGGCGTTTCCCGGATAGAGGCTGACGAGCTTCGCGGCGACGGTTCCCGTGGCTGGCAGATATGCCGGCATCGCCGCCACAAACCCGCCCCGCTCCTCGACGTAGGCGGCGATCCGTGGCGGCATCGAGACACGCCCGGCGCTGAGATCCGCCATAGCGGACGCGAGCGCCTGTCGCAAGGCATCGGGATCAAGCAGCGATTTCGTCTCGGCCGAGGACAGGATGAGCACCGGGTCCCAACGTACACAATGAACGAGACGAAACCGGGACCCTCGTCACCGAATACCACCGAAACAGCGCCATGCGCGCCATCGTCGGTCTCAGCTCAGGCATCCGACACCCGACGAGCACTACAAAGCAGGCATGGAACACACTCTCCAACAACTCGCCACAGCCGTCGGGTCCTAACCGCAAGTCTACGCCGACCTCTAACGCGACAGATCCTTGACGCCGCCCGATAGGTGCGGACAAGACCGCCGGTTCGAACCATGTGAAGCAACGGCGCCAAGGAGTTAATCGCCTAGCGTCTGAACTGGCCACCACGAGACAACGAGCCGTGCGCCGCTCACATCCCGCAACGAGCGCACCGTTTCGATGTACCCCTTGGTCGACCGCTGGCATCGAGACACCGCTCCCCATCGGCCTGGCCGCGCAAAGCGGACCCGCCCGTGTCTTCGGCCGCTGGGCGCGGATCCATCTGCTGGCGTTGCTCGGGACGCAACGAGGACCCCACCGCGCTGGCCGAGGAGACCCTGGCCGCGGCCCGGGCCCATGCCAACCCGTACTTCGTTGCCTTGGCGCTGTGGGTATCGGGCGATATGCGCGGCGCTGCCGGTGGGATCCACACCCATTTGGTTATACCTGGTTATACTCTCGGGTTGTGAAGACAGCCATCTCCATCCCAGACGCCACCTTCGAGCGCGCAACACGCAAGGCCCAGGCCCTGGGCATGAGCCGCTCGGAGTTCTTCAGCCGGGCTGCGGCCCGCTACCTCGATGAGCTCGACGCCGAGTCGGTAACGGAGCAGATCGACCTGGCGCTCGCCGCCGTTGACGGCCAAGACGATGCCAGTCGTGACGCCGTCGCCAGCGGATGGCGGGTCTTGACCGGCGAGCAAGGCGACTGGTGATCGAGCGAGGCGGCATCTACTGGGCCGATCTCGGTGATCCCCAGGGTTCCCGCCCCGCGAAGCGCCGCCCCGTCCTGGTGATCTCGGCCGACACCTACAACCGCAGCCGGTTGGCTACCGTGCTGGCCGCGGTCCTCAGCTCCAACACCACGTTGGCCGCAATGCCGGGCAACGTCTTCCTTCCCGCCACCGCGACCGGCCTGCCCCGCGACTCCGTTGTGAACGTCACTGCGCTGGTCACGCTCAACAAGACCGACTTGGGCGAACAGGCCGGCACCGCGCCACTGACCCTCATCCGCGAGGTCGACCGCGGGCTCCGTCGCGTCCTTGAGCTGTAAAGCCCTGGAGCAAGAAAATCGCACGATAACGGCGCCATCGGACGCAACTCACTCCGGGCGAGTTCCAGCAAAGTAGGGCAGCCGGATGCCATGGCGCCTTCGCGCAGAACGGGACCACGGTGATTGCCAGATCGTGGCGGCCGTCGGGTGGTGGCTGGTGGGTTTAGGGCGGTCGAGGGGCCGAACGTCAGGGGTAGCGCTGCGGCGGTTCCGGTCGGGGTGGTGACGTCGGCGAAGGGAACCTGCCTCAACCGACATCGGTGGCCAACGGGCCAACATCCCTCCAACTCGACACCCCCCGTTGAGGATCGCGTTGAGGTTCGGGCCCGGCTCGATCCATCGCCGGAGGCCTACGGAAAGGTAGGAGAGCCTTGAGCCACGCGGCTGTGCAAGGCTACAGCCATGGGCACAGCCAACAGCATGGTGGGGCGCACCGCGGATCTCGTCAACGCCGGATGAACCCCGCCTCCGACGCCGGGCCGCTCACCGGTACCGCAGCAGGGCCGCTGACCCAGACCCAGACCCAGACCCAGCTCGCCGTTGCCCAGATTCTCACGGCCCGAGCGGCCGCGTTGGCCGGTTGTACGAATGCCCGGCGCCGGCTGGCCGGCCTGTTCGGCCCGACCGCCACCGCGGCCAGCACGCACCCCGGCGCCGACCTGGGCGGGTTCGTCGAATACGGGCTACTCGCCGGCCAGAGTTCCGATGTCGACGATGACGCCCCTGCCGATGGCCTGGTCGGCGGGGTGGGCGAGTTCGAAGGCCATCCGGTGGTGGCCGCCGCCTACGACAGGAATGTCCTCGGCGGCACCCAGAGCGAACGTAACCAGCGCAAGCTGGCCAAGCTGATCTACCTGGCCCAAACCAATCGCTGGCCGCTGGTGCTGTTCATCGAAGGCGAAGGCGCCCGCCGCCACGACCCGCGACCGGTCCCGCCCATCGTTGTCTACACCCGCGGCCGCTGGGACCTCTACGACGGCCTGGCTGAGCTGTCTGGCTGGTGCCCGACCATTGCCATCGTCACCGGTGCCAGCCTCGACGGTCACGCCGGCGCCGCCCTGTTGTGCGATCTGGTCATCGGGGTGAGCGGGGCCAGCTTGGGTAGCGAGCAGGACGGCCATCGCCACCAACGCAGCGTGGAGGAGCTGTCCGCCCGCGGAGACGTCGACCTGGTGGTGCCAAGCGAGCACGACGCCATCGACGCTGCCCGGCGTTACCTTCGCTTCTGGTTCGATGACAGCCCGGCCAGGGTCGGGCAAGCCAACGTCGGCCAGGCCAGCTCAGATCCCACCCAGTCAGCCAGTCACGCCCGCATCGACAGCATCGTGCCCGACAACCGCCGCCGCGCCTACGACATGCGCAAGCTGCTGGAGGCCTTCGCCGACGAGGCCAGCCTGCTCGAGCTGGGTCGAGCCTGGGCACCCTCCATGATCACCGCCCTCGCCCGCCTTGGGGGACGCAGCATCGGCATCTTCGCCAACCAGCCCCTCTCCCCCAACGCCGGCGCCATCGACAGCGTGGCCGCCGACAAGGCCGCCCGTTTCGTGGAACTGTGCGACGCCTACGGGCTGCCGCTGGTGTCCTTTGTCGACAATCCTGGCTACATGGTCGGCCCCGACGCCGAACGGGCCGGCATCGCCCGTCACCACGCCCGACCCCTGTCCGCCCTGCACCACCGCCAGGTTCCGCTCTACTCGGTGCAGGTCCGCAAGGCCTACGGGCTGGGCCCCTATGCCATGTCCGGCTATGGCTCCTCTCGCCGGGTGCCGGAGCTGCGTTTGGCCTGGCCCACCGTTGAATCGGGCGGTATGTCCTTGGAGGGGGCGGCCTACCTGGTCAAACGCAAAGAGATCCAGGCCGCGCCCAACCCCCAGGAGGCGCGGGCCATTCGCGACAGCTATGCCGAGCAGATGCGCGATGTCGCCTCGGGGGTGCGGGCGGGGCGGACCTATTCCTTCGACGACGTGGTACTGCCCCAAGAAACCCGAGCGCGGATCATGACCATGTTGCACCGCAGCCCGCGACGGCTTGCTCCCACCAAGCTGCATCCCATCGACCCGAGGTGAACAAGCCGCCATGGACCGCCTGATCAACGCCCTCAACGCGGCCAAGGCCACCCGGCTCGACGCCAACCGCCCCGAGGCGGTGGCTCGAGTCCGCCATACCGCCAAACTCACCGCCAGGGAACGCATGACCGCCCTGCTCGATCCCGGTACCGAGGTGGAGTTCGGCTCTATGGCCGCGTTGGATGCCGAGGGCGGCTGGGTGGCGGAAGCCGGCGGGGTCGACTTCGTGGGCTCCATCGACGGTCACCGCGTGATCGCCTCCTCCACCGACTACACCGACCACGGCGGCGGCTACGGGGCGGGGCGGCTCGAACGGCTCTTCGGCCTGGCCCACCAGCATCGCTGGCCGGTGGTGTTCTTCGTCGACGGGGGCGGCAGCCGGGCCCGTCATCCCAGGGTCGGGCGGGGCGACCTGGAGCTCAACGGCGCCTTCGGACCGTTTCAGCTCTTCGATGGTATGGCCGAGCTTTCGGGTTGGGTGCCGACCATCGCCATTGTGTCGGGCCCCTCCTTCGCCGGTCACGCCAGCCTGGCCGGCTTCTCCGATTTCGTAATCGGCACCCACGGCTCCTCCATCGGCATGGGCGGCCCACCCATGGTCGAAGCCGCCTTGGGCCTCAAGCTCAGCCACAACGATTTGGCCGGGGTGGAAATGCATGAAGGTACCGGCGGCATCGACCTGCTCGTCCCCGACGAAACCACCGCCATCGCCGCCGCCCGCCGCTACCTGTCCTTCCATCACGACCAGCCCTTCCAGCGCGACCAGCCCTTCCAGCGCGACCAGCCGCGTGGGCCCGGCCGGCCCGAAGCGCTGGCCTCCTCGACGGCGACGGCCATTGCTGGCCTGGTGGCCGAGGAGGGGCCCTACGACATGGCCCCGGTGATCGAGGCGCTGGTCGATGCGGACAGCTTCTTGGAGTTACGTCCCGCCTTCGCCCGTTCCGTGATCACCGGCTTCGCCCGCCTGAACGGGCACAGCGTGGGGGTCCTGGCCAGCCAGCCGCTGGTAGCCGGCGGGCTGATCGACGAGCTGGCCGCGGTCAAGGTGAACCGTTTCGTGGAGCTGTGCGATGCCTACGAGTTCCCCTTGGTGGTGCTGCTCGACAGCGATGGCTGCGTGACCACCTGGACTGACGCCGACGGCCAAACCCGAACCGAGCCCGGCGTCAGTCGTTGGCACACCCGGCCCATTGTCGCCCACCAGCACCGCTCGGTGCCGCTGTTCAGCGTGCAGATACGTCGGGCCAGGGGCATGTCCGCCCACGTCCTGGCCGGCTCCCCCAACGCCCGCAGCGTGCCCGCCCTGGCCCTGGCCTGGCCCACCGTCGAGCTCGGCCACGTCGACGGTTTCGCCGCCATCCGCAACGCCAACGCCTTTGACGACGTCATCGACCCCGCCGAAACACGCCAACGCATCGCCCGCCTGTTGGACCACCTGCCCCGGCGTCAGGACCGCACCGCCAAAAAGCACCCGGTCGACACTTGGTAGCGCAGGCCCGGTAACCCTAGGTACCGACTGGTATCCCCGGCCCGGGCCGGGCCCCAGGCCCGGGCCCGTCCAGGTCGGTGAGGCGAATGGCTTTGGCCGGGCAGCGGCGGGCCGCTTCTTCCAGTTCACCGCGGCGGGAGGAGGGGTACCTTCGGGCTCTTGGGCGGGCGATATCGTCCTCGCCGAGTTCAAACACCTCGGGGGCGGCGTCGAGGCAGTTGGCGTAACCCTGGCAGAGCTGCTCGTCCACCTCCACCGCGATCACCAGCACGGGGTCGGGGCCATCGGCGCTCACGTGCCCGCCATGAGCTCATCCCAGCCCTCGCCGCGCACAAAGCACTGCCAACGAGCATAAAAGTTGCGGGCGTTCTCCTCGGTCATAAAATATTCCGACTCCACTGCGCCCCGTAGAGCACTGGGCTTGGCCATGCCTAGCCCCAATTGATAGTTATATGGATAGCGTCTGGCGATGGTGCCACGGCTGGCCTCGGTGGCGTAATCCCAATTCTCCATATCATCCTGTTCCACCAACCCTGCCGGACCCGAATAGCGCAGATAATACCGGCGCATCCAGTCGGTGACCTCGGCCGGGGCATCGGCATCGATCAAGTACCAACGCCACACCTCCGTCTCCCACGGGCTGATGGGATGGGCTACCAACAACGCCCGGGGAAACGGCCCGGCATGAAAGGACATGGACGGAAACAGGGTGGCCGGCCCCAGTGCCCCAATGGGTCGGCCCTCGGCCTCAAAACGCGCCGCCCGTTCCGCCCAGGCCCGAGCGAAGTACTCGGTCAGCTCGGGTTCCTCGAAGGTGGGATACCCCCAGGCGTAGTCGGCGCTGGAGGTGGCACCATGGCCCAACCGAACAAACGATGTGGAGGCGATGCTTCGAGCCTTGCCTCCTTTCGACCCATGTCTGGTGGCAGCCGAAGTGCCCCCTGGCCCGATACCCACCGCGTCGACAGACTGGTGAGAAGGCGGGCCGTGATAATTATCGCCAAGGAAGTTCTCCGAAACGAACTTCCAGTTGGCCCGGATGCGCCATTTCTGCACTCCCCGCAGCGCTACCACCCGGCCGGGCTCACCAAAGGCGGAGGCGGCCAGGTTGTCCAGCCAGTAGTGGAAGTCCCCCAGGTAGTCCTCGAACGGTGGCGCCAGCGGGTCCCAGGTGGCGAAAATGAGGCCCCGGTAGTTGGTCATCTGGGCCACCGCCACCAACCCCCAGGCAGAGCGATCCAATTGGCCGCCGTAACCGGCCCGAAAGTGGGGCACCCCCACCAGCTGGCCCGCCACCGACACCAGAGCGCCGTCCACCGAGTAACTCCAGCCATGATAGGGACAGGTGAAGGACAGCGCGTTACCTTCGTCATAACGACAGACCTTCATGCCCCGGTGCCGGCAAGAGTTGAGCAGCACGTGCAACGCACCCTCGCTGTCGCGGGTTAGCAACACCGACTCAGTGCCCATACGCGAGGTAACATAGTCCCCCGGGTCAGGGACCTGGCTCTCGTGACCAACGAAAAGCCACGCTCGAGTGAAGAGCTGCTCCAACTCGTCGTTGAACACCTTTTCGCTGACGAACACCTCTCGGCTAATAATGCCAGACTCGGGGTTAATGAGCTCACCCATACGGTCTACTTCTCCCCCGTTATCGTTTGATTTGTCGGACTCGGGCAAACTTCGGTCTCCGAGAAGCTCGTGGCTGACTCTTCAGAAAAGCAACGTCAAGTTCTTGGCCTGGAGCACGTTCTGGTTCAGCTGCAGCTCCCGGCGGCATAGCTTCCACCCTTGTTCGGTGGCTCGTACCGTATCGAAGCGTCGACCCACGAAAAAGTCTGTCTCATCGGCCACCCGATTGCGATAGACAACAAAGCGACACGACAGCCCCACTTCG
>JANPEN010000179.1:0-5123 GCA_031422955.1 Acidimicrobiia bacterium | reverse complement strand
CAGACCAGGTCGACCTCCTTTGCGCGTTTGTGAAGTGGCACGGCTTGCGTGTGCTCGACGAGCAGCTCGCTTCATTGACGCGGCGCGGTGGCACGCTGCGCGTGATCACGACGACGTACATGGGCGCCACCGAGCGACGGGCACTCGACCGACTCGTCGAGTTGGGCGCGGAGGTGAGGGTGTCCTACGAGACCCGCATGACGCGGCTGCACGCCAAGGCATGGCTGTTTCGACGGGCAACCGGCTTCTCGACCGCATATGTCGGCTCGTCCAACCTGTCGCGGGCGGCACTCCTCGATGGCCTCGAATGGAACGTTCGCCTGAGCGCCGTCGACCAGGGTCACCTGCTCGACACCTTCGCCGCGACGTTCGACGAGTACTGGCTCGAACCCGCGTTCGAGCCGTATGACCCGGCCAGCATCGAAGATGTCAGTCGACTCGACGAAGCGCTCGCCGCCGAAGGCGCTGGCCCGTCAGATCTCCCGATTGAACTGACTACCCTCGATGTTCGGCCGTGGGGCTATCAGCGCGAGATCCTCGACGAGTTGACGGCGCTTCGAGAGGTGCATGACCGTTGGCGGAACCTCGTCGTGATGGCAACCGGCACCGGCAAGACGGTCGTCGCTGGTCTGGACTACCGCCGACTTCGAGAGGCCGGTCGCCTCGATAGCGTGCTGTTCGTCGCCCACCGCGAAGAGATCCTCAACCAGAGTCTCTCGACGTTCCGCCATATCCTGCGCGACGGGTCGTTCGGCGAACGCTTCGTCGCCGGTGAGCGGCCACGCGATTGGCGTCACGTCTTCGCCTCCGTGCAGTCGCTCGCCCGGCTGGATCTGGAGCGAGAGCTGGCCCCCGACCGATTCGACATGGTGATCGTTGACGAATTCCACCACGCATCCACCGAGAACCGCACGTACGCGAACCTCTTGAATCACCTGAAGCCCAAGGTCCTGCTCGGGCTGACCGCGACCCCGGAACGGGCCGACGGCGTCGACATCCGAACGTGGTTCGACGCCGACGGTGGCGTGGAGCTTCGTCTATGGGAGGCGCTGGAGCGCGGGCTGCTGTGCCCGTTCCAGTACTTCGGTGTCCACGACGACGTCGATCTCCGTGACGTCACGTGGAAGCGCGGGCAGGGCTACGACGTCGGCGCGCTGACGGCCAAGTACACGGTGCACGATGGCAGAGTCCGGCTCATCGCCCAGGCGCTCCACGACAAGGTGACGGACGTTCGCCGGATGCGGGGTCTCGGCTTCTGCGTGAGCATCGACCACGCCGAGTTCATGGCGAAACGGTTCGTCGAGCTGGTCGGTGTCCCCGCGATGGCGGTGACGTCTCGGACTCCGACGGATCAGCGGCGAGCTGCTCTGACCGCGCTGCGCAACCGCGAGGTGAACGTTCTCTTCACCGTCGATCTGTTCAACGAGGGCATCGATGTGCCAGAGATCGACACGGTGCTCTTCCTTCGCCCGACCGAGTCGGCGACGGTCTTCCTCCAGCAGCTCGGTCGTGGCCTTCGCCTCGCCGACGACAAACCGTGCCTCACGGTGCTCGACTTCATCGGCCAGCAACACGCCGATTTCCGCTTCGACCTTCGCTTCCGTGCGCTCACGGGCGTCACCCGCCGAGCGCTCACCCAGCAGTTCGAACGTGGCTTCCCGACGTTGCCGCCCGGGTGCGTCATCGACCTCGACCGGGTGTCGTCCGAGATCGTGCTTCGCAACCTGCGGGCGGCCCTGCGCGTCGATTGGTCCGGCCTCGTCGCCGAGCTTCGCCGCATAGGCGCGTGCACGCTCAGCGACTTCCTCAGCGAGACCGGCATCGGACTCGACGACATCTACCGGCGGCGCCGCGGAGGCTGGACCGGCCTCAAGCGGCAAGCAGGCATCGAGACGCGACCCGTCGGGCCCGACGACGCAGTGCTGTCCGGAGCACTCGGTCGACTGCTCCACGTCGATGATCCCGATCGTCTCGCCGCCTACTCGTCGCTGCTCCATGGCGGAGGTGCGCAGTCGCTCGATCCACGACAACGGCGGCTCGCGCTCATGCTCCACTTCGCACTCTGGGGCGCGAACACACCAGCGGACGAGTCGGCTGACTCCCTCCGCCGCGCCGTGAGCGACGAGCCCAGGACAGAGGAACTCAGCGAGCTACTCGGCGTGCTCGCTCGCGATCGACGACGCCTCGTCTCGCCGCTCGACCCGGCCGGCTCGGTGCCGCTCCAGGTTCACGCCAGGTACAGCCGCGATGAGGCCCTGGCGGCCTTCGGTGTGAGCAACCCTGGCACCGTCCGCCAGGGCGTGAAGTGGGTGGAGGACGAGCGGGCCGACGTCTTCTTCGTGACCCTCCGCAAGACAGAGCGCCACTACTCGCCAACGACGATGTACCAGGACCGTGCCATCTCGCCGTCGCTGTTCCAGTGGGAGTCGCAAAGCCTGACGACGCAAGCCTCGCCGACCGGCCAGCGCTACATCGACCACGCCCACCTGGGCTCGACCGTCCACCTCTTCGTCCGCGAGACCAAGGAAGCCGATGGCGACCTCGGAGCGCCGCCGTACCTGTACGCCGGCCCGATGACCTACGTCAGCCACACCGGCGAACGCCCAATGCGCATCCTCTGGCGCTTCGCCCACGAGCTGCCTGCTGACATCTTCCACGCTGCCCGAATCGCGGTCGGCTGAGCGGTCGTCCGTTGCCCTACTCGCGTGACGCACGCAATGGCCACGTGAGATAAGGCTCCGACCGTCTTTTTCGGCGGTTGATCGAGGCGCAGAAACTCCGATCGCATCGGGAAGCACCACCGTCCTCTCCAGCCGCGCCCCGTCCGTGAGGCGAAGCTCAGCGCCGACCTCTATGCCGGGACGGCGCAGTGCTTCGGCGAGGCCCAGCACCTCGGTAGTCACAACGTCTCCTATCATCACCGTGTCGCGAGCCCGGGAGCGGTAGGCAGGCACGAGCAGGTCAACGGCGGCGACGCGACGTTCATCGAGTTGCCGCTCCCATCTGTTGCCGAAGACCTTGCGGTAGCCGAGGCGCTCGATCGCCTTGACGAGTTCGGGCCGACGAAGCAGGTGTGGTGGGACACCGAAGTCAGCGTCACCCTCGCCCACAGCGGGAGGTCGAGTCCGAGCCGGTGGATGTGCAGCATGACGCTGACGCCACCAATCAGCCGGTAGTCGTCCTCCGCTCCGGCGGACGCCATTGCCTGACTGACGTCCGCAATCGCCATGAACCCGCCATTCATCGCCGCCGAGAGCCTGGCGAGCACCACCCTCGCGAGAGTCATACTCCGCCCGGAGTAGTGCGCGCCAGGATCGCCCCGCGGAGCCGGTCGGCGGCCTCTCGACGGTCCTCGCCACCGAGATCAAGCAAGTCCCACCATTGCTGGGTTGGGTCAGTCAGCGGGATCTCCTCAACGATCCTCGGCCAATGATGGGCCGGCGCCAGCAACGTCGAATCGGTCGTCCAGCGTAGGGTAAGACTCGCGTCGGCGCGCCCCTCTGCCGGCACGAATCCAGCGTTGCTCAGTTCCAGCGCCCCTCTCGCGTACACGATGGTGAGCGTGGGGTGTCGCCACGGTACGAGCAGGTCCGGTGCTAGGTCCGCCGAGAACGCGACATCAATGCCGGCGGCATGCGCTAGCAGCGTCCTCGCCGCCACGGAATCACGCGCAGGTCCGTACCGTCACGAATGCCGAAGTAGAGGACTTCGGAGCCGCTCTCGGACACGGCACCGAATTTGGCGATCACGTCGGGGATCCGAGCTGCCGACGCACGGATGTTCCACTCAAGGCCGGGGAGGCCGACGCTACGCTGCGGCGATGGAACCTCAACCCCCGCTCGTCTTGCTGGTTCACGGCGCCTTCCACGGTGCTTGGTGCTGGGCTGGCCTGCAGGCAGAGCTGGACCGCCTCGGGGTGGCCAGCCTGGCGGTGGATCTGCCCGGCCACGGTGCGTCCTGTGCGCCGCTGCGCGATCTGCACGGCGACGCCGACGCGGTGGCCGAGGTCGTGGCCCACTTGGCCCGGCCGGTGGTGCTGGTCGGCCATTCCTACGGCGGGGCGGTCATCTCCCAGGCCGATACCGCCCCGTATGTACGACGGCTGGTGTATCTGGCCGCCTTAGTGCCCGACATCGGTCAGAGCCCGGCCGACCAGATGGCGGGCATGCCCCGGGCCACCGGCCCCGCCGCCAAACTCTTCCTGCGGCGAGCCGACGGTGTGCTCGAGGCCGATCCCGCCTTGGCCACCGCCGCCTTCTATCACCGCTGCGAGCCGGCCGCCGCCCGCGCTGCGGTCGCCCGTCTGTCACCCCAGCGAGCGGCGACCATGAAACAGCCCGCCACCCGGGCTATGTGGCAACAGGTGCCGAGCACCTACATCCGTTGCCTGGTGGACCAAGCGGTTCCCCTGGCTGCGCAGGACCAGCTGGCCACCCGCTGCACCGAGGTGATGAGCATCGACGCTGACCATTCCCCGTTCCTCGGCCAGCCAGCCGAGCTGGCCGCCATAGTGGCCCGCGTGGTGGCCGCCGCTTGAGCACCCAGCCCGTCGGGGCGAACGGTGACGGCGCCGGCACAGATGCAAGCGCCTCCCTGCCTCCCACCTCGAGTACGTCGGCATCGGGCCCGCCCGCCGAGCCTGATGCCCGAGCCTGGTTCGGGCTGGTCGCGGCCTCAGCGGCGGCGGCGGTGGTGGCCATTAATCAGGCCGGCGCCAACCTGGCCTTCACCGAGCTGGAACGCGAGTTTCCCGACACCTCCCGGGCGGTGCTGTCGTGGACCATCAGCGCCTACAGCATCGGGCTGGCGTCATTCCTGCTTGTCGGCGGGCGCATAGGTGACCGCATCGGGCGCCGCCGGGTGCTGCTGGGTGGTTGCGCTGCCTTCCTGGTCGCCTCGCTGGCTTCCGCCGCCGCTCCTACGGTCGAGTTCCTCATCGCCACTCGGTTCCTGGCTGCGGTGGCGGCCGCTTTCAGTCTTCCGGCGTCGTTGTCGGTGGCGCTGCCTATGTTCCCGCTGTCCCACCGGGGTCGGGTGGTGGCCACCTGGGCGTCGGCCAACGCGGCGGGGGCGGCTGCCGGTCCGAGCCTGTCGGCGTTGGCCATTGCGTGGTGGTCGTGGCG
>JANPEN010000178.1:0-5923 GCA_031422955.1 Acidimicrobiia bacterium | reverse complement strand
CCGATGCGGTGCTCGCCTGCGGGGGATGACGGCGGGCGCTGGCGTCTGGGACCCGTCGCGGCGGGGTCTTACGGCGACCCTGGTGGCGTCGGTGACCTTGGTCTTCCTCATTGCCGTCGGGGTGGCTGGGGTGGCGGTGGGTTTGCACCAACGTCTGCGCCTGGCGCCTTCGGTCAGAAGCGCCGCGCCGCCCGGGCCCGGGCTGGATCGTCGCCGTCGCCCATGACCCCGGGGGAGCGGGGGCGATCGCGGACCACTGCACCACCCGGCGAGGCTGGGCCGGCGGGCGACGTTGGCGTGCGACTCAAGCGGACGACGCCGACCTGGTTGGTCGCCTCGCTGTCGATGGCCCACGCCCGAATGAACGAATCGCCGGTCACCAGCACGATCTGATGGGCGATGGACAGGCGCAGCAAGGTGCCCAATTGCTCCGCCAACTCCGGCCCCTCGAGGCCGGCGAAGGGTTCGTCGAGTAACAACGGCAAGCTCTCGCGATCCCCGCCCACCTCGTGGAGAGCGACCAGGCGATCGACCAAGACTTGCGCCGCCTCGGTGGAGGACGTTTCGGCCGGCGTTGTCAGCGGTGCCGCCGCCGCTCGCGGCGGGGCTGGGTAGGGGGAGCCGGTGCCGGGGGCAGGGGCAAGGCCTGTCGCCTCAATGGCGGGACGGTGGCGCAGCGCCCAGCCCGCAGAGATGTCTCCGGCCAAGGCCCGCCAGTGGGTGCTGGCCTGCTGGTCGGCATAGGCGGCCCGTAGGAACGCTTGGCGCCGCCAGGCATCGGCCAGCGGTCCCGCGGTGCGGGTCACCTCGGTGAAGTCACGAGCGCCGAGGTCGTGCAGCATGGCTTGTTCGTGACGTCGGGAACGATGGCTGGCCAGCCGATCAACCAGGGTGAGGCCGGCCGCGACCAAGCCGAGCAAAACCAGCAGCCGCCCGGTGAAACCGTTGTCGTCGATGCGGGCATCTAGGGCCAACAACGACACGCCCACGCCGATGCAACCGGCCGCTAAGACCACGCCCAGCCGCTCGATGGGGCGGTGCACTGCCGCCGATCTGACGCTGGCGGCATGGACTTGGCTCAACACATCGAAGCGGCGGACCGCTTCTGTGTCGAGGGCGGGAAGGTGCGCCCTGGCCCGGGCCATCGCCACCTCGGCGTCGCGAGCGGCGAGCGCCGCGGTCCACAGCGTTGCTCCGTCGATGGTGGCTAAACGATAGACGTCGGGCTCGGCGTCGGGGTCGGTGTCAGTGGTGACGCGGCGAACAACGGTGCGGCTGAGGGAGTTGGCTGGGCTGGCGCCGGTGAGATCGATAGGGACGTCGTGAGGCGGGGCGCTCGAGTCTCCTTCATAGGGGGTGGGCCGCGGCTGGTTGAACTGGCTGGCCCCCAACCGCAGCAACCCTGCGGCCGTTTGGCTGTCCAGCCCCAGCCGGCCCAGAAGATCGATACGGCCGTCCTTGTCACAGAAACGGGCGGTTACGTCGGCGCCGGCGTCGATGTCGATCACCCGTTGCTGGCCGCCTCGGGGCCGAAACACCGCCAGATGGTGTCGCCGGCTGTCCACCAGCTCAAGGTGTACGCCCGCCCGGGCGGGTCCGAGGCTTTCCAGTACATCGGTCAGGTAGCGATGACGGACGACTGGGTTCTCGTGAAAACAAACGGTGAGACCAGAATGGAAGTCGACCGTGAGGGCGCTCTCGGATTCTTCGACGACGAGTCGCTGGATTTCCAATGATTTCCGTGATTTCCCATTGAGGACCGGCGCGGATGGGCCGAGACGCTGCGCAACTTAGCCGGCGCTGCTCCACTGATCGGTGACCTCAATGCGTGGTCACCTAACATCGGAGGCGTGTATTCGGTGCGGGTGATTCCTTGTCTTGATGTGGATAACGGTCGGGTTGTGAAAGGTGTCAACTTCGTGGGCTTGCGCGACGCCGGGGATCCGGTGGAGCTCGCCATCCGTTACGACGCCGAAGGGGCAGACGAGGTCATTTTCCTCGACATCACGGCTAGCTCCGACGCCCGAAACACCATCGTGGATCTGGCGCGCCGTACCGCGGAGCACCTTTTTATCCCCTTCACGATCGGCGGAGGGATTCGCAGCGTCGATGACGCCCGCCGCTTGTTACGAGAGGGCGCGGACAAGGTGTCGGTCAACACTGCGGCTGTGCAGCGGCCACAGCTCGTCGAAGAGCTTTCCGCAGAGTTCGGTGCCCAGTGCGTGGTGGTGGCAATCGACGCCCGCCGCAGCGGGGCCACACCCTCTGGGTTCGAGGTGTTCATCCGGGGCGGGCGCACCCCCACCGGGCTCGATGCGTTGGCTTGGGCGAAAGAGGCTGAAAGCCGGGGGGCGGGGGAGATCTTGTTGACCTCCATGGACCGTGATGGCACCAGGGACGGGTTCGACCTGGCCTTGACCCGTGCGGTGAGCGAGGCGGTCAACATCCCCGTCATTGCCTCGGGCGGGGTGGGGACCCTTGAGCATTTGGTCGAAGGGGTCTTGCAGGGCAAGGCCGACGCGGTCCTGGCCGCCTCGATCTTTCATTTCGGCCAGCACAGCGTGGCTGAAGCGAAAGCCGTGCTGCGCGCCGCCGGGTTGCAGGTCCGCCCGGCCGACTGAGCACGGCAGGTACCGGAGCGACGACGGCCTAGGCGGCGAAGCGTGCGGCGAAACCGACCAGGGCGTCGATCAGGAACTGGTCGTGGCCCCACAGGAAATGGTCGGCGCCTGGCACACTAAGAACCTCGGTGTTGACCCATTCCGCCACCGCCGCCCTGGCCTGGGCGGCCGGGTTGAATTGGTCGAGCTCAGGGCACAGCAACAGCTTGGGCCGAGGGTCCCCTGCCACCGCCTGGAAGGCCGCCCCGGGGAGCACCCGCAGGGGCGGGGCGATGGGGGCCCAACCGGCGATGGCGGGTGCGGTGACGGCCAAGGAAACATCGGCCCCGAAGGACCAGCCGGCCACGATCAGGGGAACGCTGGGCGCCGCCTGAGCCAACCGGTCGATGGCGCTGGCCACATCGAGTTGCTCACCTTTACCGTTGTCGTGCACGCCGCGGGAGCGACCCACGCCTCGGAAGTTGAACCGCAGCACGGCCATGCCGAGGCGCGGCAGGGCCCGAAAGAGCAGGTCGGGTACGCCGTCGTGCATGGATCCGCCCCGTAAGGGATGGGGATGGCAGGCCAGCACGGCCATCGCGGCGGTGTTGGGCACGTGCAGTTCCGCCTCCAGATCGATCCCGTCGGCGGTGCTGAGCGTCAGCGATTCTGCGGCCATGGCGGCGAACGCTAGCGTCGTGGCGGTGACCACGCTCGCGGCCGACAGCGCCGAGTCCAAGCCGGGGGATCAGCCCGGTGCCGTCCCGCCCCGGGCGGCCAAACGCAACGCCCCCCGGCGAATCGACAGCGGCCCCGGAGTCGACGGGTTGCCGATAAAGATGCTCAACGATCGCATCTTGGTGAAGCTGGAGCTGGCCGAGGGAGAGCGCCGTTCTACCGGTGGCATCCTCATCCCGGCCACCGCCCAGATGGGCAAGCGGCTGTCCTGGGCCACGGTGGTGGCGGTGGGCCCCAACGTGCGCAGCATGCAGCAGGGGGACAAGGTGCTGTTCAACCCCGAGGACCGATACGAGGTTGAGGTGCGGGGCGACGACTACATCATCCTGCGGGAAAGAGACATCCATGCGTTGGCCGCCGAACGGCTCGAGGAAAGTGCCCCCGGCCTGTATTTGTGAGCCAACCGGGCCGGAGGCGGATGAACGATAGGCAGACGACCACGATGACCGAGCACTATCAAACCGACGGCGGCATCGTCGTTGATTGCCAGGTCGAATCGGTGGCGGCCGGCCCGGCCATTGAGGACCTCATCGATCGGCTCGATCAGGAGCGCGGCGTGCTGCTGTCCTCCAGCTACGAGTATCCCGGCCGGTACACCCGTTGGGATCTCGGTTTCGCCAATCCCGCACTGGTGCTTTGGGCCCGACAACGTCAGGTCCATGTCGAGGCCCTCAACGCCCGCGGCCAGGTGCTGATAGGCGCGGTGGCCGCCCATTTAGACTCTGTCGAGCGACCGGCCCCTTTTGTCGAATCGATGTCGATTCGACCAGAAGGGGTCGACTTGGTGGTGGCCGCCCCCAACGGGCGATTCGACGAGGAGGATCGCAGCCGCCAGCCGACCGTCTTCTCCGTGGTGCGGGCCCTGATCGACCTGTTTCGCTCGCCCGAAGATCCCCACCTGGGTCTCTACGGCGCGTTCGGCTACGACCTGGCGTTCCAGTTCGAAGCCTTGAAGCTACGCCTTGAGCGCCCGGCCGACCAGCGTGACCTGGTGTTGTACCTGCCAGACGAGTTGCTGGTGGTCGACCATCGACGCGAGCAGGGCGAGTTGCGGCGCTACGAGTTCACCGTTGCGCAGACCGGCTCCGGCCGGACCACCACCGCCGGGCTCGCTCGCGAGGGCCACCGTCATCCCTACCGGGCTCGGCCGGTCGTGGACGCCACCAGTGATCATGAGCCCGGCGAGTATGCCGTGCTGGTGGAAGCGGCCAAGGCCGCCTTCCACCGCGGTGATCTGTTCGAGGTGGTTCCTGGCCAGTGCTTCAGCGAAGCCTGCCCCTCGCCGCCTTCAGCGTTGTTTCGTCGGCTGCGGGAACGCAACCCTTCGCCCTACGGCTTCCTCATCCATCTTGGGCTGACCCCCGCCGCGGTGACCCCTACCTCGGGCGAGTGGTTGGTCGGCGCCTCTCCCGAGATGTACGTGCGGGTGGACGAGGATCGGGTGGAGACCTGCCCGATTTCCGGAACCATCGCCAGAGGGGCCGATCCAATCTCCGATGCTGCCCAGATCTTGGCCCTACTCAACTCCGACAAGGACGCTGCGGAGCTGACGATGTGCACCGATGTCGATCGAAACGACAAGTCTCGGATCTGTCTGCCCGGCACGGTCAAGGTGATCGGTCGCCGCCAGATCGAGATGTACTCCCGTCTGATCCACACGGTGGATCACGTCGAGGGGCGGTTGCGGCCGGGATTCGACGCCCTCGACGCCTTCCTCAGCCACGCCTGGGCGGTGACGGTGACTGGCGCCCCCAAGGCCTGGGCCATGCAGTGGATTGAGAATCACGAGCGCTCCCCCCGGGCCTGGTACGGCGGGGCGGTGGGCATGGTTGGCTTCAACGGCAACATGAACACCGGGCTCACCTTGCGCACCATCCGCCTCACCGATGGCATTGCCCAGGTGCGGGTGGGTGCCACCTTGCTGTTCGACTCCGACCCCGAAGCGGAAGAAGCCGAGACGTTGCTGAAGGCCTCGGCATTCTTGGACGCCATCCGGGAGCTGAGCGCAAACAGTCCGCTGAGCGCGGGCGCGGGTTCCTCCAGCGGGCTGTTGCGCGAGCCGACGGTGATCAGGACCGATCAACCGGGGGCGGGGCGTCGCCTGCTGCTGGTGGATCATCAGGACAGCTTCGTGCACACGCTGGCTAACTACTTTCGGGCCACTGGGGCTGAGGTGGTCACCGTGCGGTGCCCGCCCGAGGGAGCGGGCCTGGACCCCGCCGAACTCGATCGGGTGCGACCCGATTTGGTCGTGTTGTCCCCGGGGCCGGGGCGTCCGGCTGATTTCGGCGTGGCCCACTCGGTGGCGGCCACCTTGCAGCGGGGTCTGCCCTTGTTCGGGGTGTGCCTGGGCCTCCAAGCCATCGTGGAATATTTCGGTGGCGAGCTCGGCCTGCTGGAGGCACCCATGCACGGAAAGGCCTCTGTCATCAAGGTCACCGGTGGCGCCTTGTTCGACACCCTGCCCGAGCAGTTTCTGGCTGGTCGCTATCACTCGCTGTTCGCTCGCGCCGATCGGCTGCCCGATAGCCTGCGGGTGACCGCCCAGAGCGACGACGGGGTGATCATGGCTGTCGAGCACAAGC
>JANPEN010000177.1:0-4651 GCA_031422955.1 Acidimicrobiia bacterium | reverse complement strand
CGGTGGCGTTGCCGGTGAGCCGGAAGGAGGTCGCCATGTCGATCGAGAGCGCTAAGCCCAAGGAAAATGCCGTGCCTAAAGAGATCGCTGTGCCGCAAGAAACTGATCGTTGGGTGGAACTTGGTTTGGCCATCGCCCGCTACGGGCTGGCCGACTGTCACCGAGAGGTCGAGGCCATGCTGGCGGTCGCCCGCGTAAGGGGTGCCTCACCCATTCTGGTCGCGATCCTCGGCAACCCCGATGAGCCGGAGGTGGTTCGCTTGAGGGCCTTCGCCCGCCTCAGCGCGGAAGTCAGCTGGCCTGGCGAGGTTGCCGCCGGCCACCACTGCGACGGCCGAATGGCACCATCGAGGCCGCACGCCAAGCTCAGGCAAGGAGCAGCTGATGAGCGACGGCACCGATCCCACGATGGCGGATCCCACGATGGGCAACCTCACGCAGATGAGCGAGGAGGTGCGCTCCCCGGCCGGGCCGGCAGCCGCACCCCGCGGATGATTCCGGTGGTTGAGCTGCGCCGGCTCGACGCCCCATCCTGAGCGCTAGTCGGCGGCCCACCAGGCCAGACGGGCGCCCGGCAGGGTTTCGGTGCTGGCCGGCGTGGCCACCGATTGGACCACCGCCTCGGTGGAGCCGTTGGCGTCGAGCCCGGCGGCAACCAGTTGGGTTCCGTCGTCCGACCACACCGCATGGCTCTGGGCGTACTGCTCGAAGAAGGGCAGCACGTCACGCAGCCACCCCCCGCCGGGCCGAAACGGGGCCAAACGGGCCACGCCTTCGCCGTCGAAGACAATCCATTGCAGCTGGCTGGGTCCCGCCTGGACCAGCGCGGCCAGGCGCAGGCCTTGCGGTGACCAAAAAAAGGCAGCCGTGCGCTCGGTGGTGACCACGTCCCGTTCGCCGGTCAACAGATCCGTCACCACCAGACAGGGCTGATCCTCCACGACGTCGATGAAAGCCAGGCGCCGACCGTCGGGGTCGAGGGTGAAACGTCCGGTACCGGCCGCGGCCAAGGCGGTGACGGATCCGTCGGGACCGTGACAGATGATCTCGTCGTCCACCACGAACACCACCGACCCATCGGGCATCCACCAGGGAGCCACAAAGGAACCGGCCCGATCGCTCAACAGCTGGACCGTACCGCCGTCGGCGGGGGCGATCAGCACTCGTTGTTCGACGTGGATGGCGATGCGGGAGGAGTCCGGCGACCAGGACCAGAACAGGGGTTGGCCCCGTTCGATGATCCGCAGTTGCCCGGTGTGCACATCGGACACGGCCAGCTCCAGGCCCAAAGGCCCGGGCGACAAGTGGCTGAGATAACGCCCGCAAGGGCTGGGACACAAATAGAAGGCGGTCAGCTCGGAGGCAATGACCCGGGTCGTGTCTGACCCTTCGTCGTGCAGGCACACTTCCCGCACGCCGTTCAGCTCTTGAGAGTCGAGCGACCAGGCAGTCCATTGCCCCGCCGGCGACCACACCGCAGTGCGGGCCTGAGATCGCCGTGCCTGCGGCGGTGCAGGGCGCTCACCGCCCACCTGTACACGGACGCCGCTGTCCACATCGCCCAGCACCACTCGACCGCCAGGATCGATCACCAGCAGGCATCGCATCGACAAACCCTTCCACAGGCCAAACTCTTGCGCAGGCCAAACTCTTGCGCGGACCGGGAAGGCCGGCCGGTCAGGACGCGTAGCGCTCAGCGACCATGGCCTGCTCCCACGCTAAGGGCCAGGCGTTGGCGGTGCAGCCATCGAGCGAACGGAACTGTTGCTGGTTGACGGCGGCCACGCCGCCCAGGCAACTGAAATGACCTTGGCCGAGCCAGTGGCCGGTCTCGTGATTGATCTCGTGGATATGAAAAAGATCCAGCGGAATGGGATCGCCCAGGGCGCCGTCCCGCCAGCGAAGATCGTTGATGATGACCAGCGCGCCCACCGAACAACTGGCGTCGGGCAGACCGGTTTGCCACGACAGGCAGTCCGCTGAGTAGTCCGCAATGGCAGCCGCCTCGGCCAGCATCAGCACCAGATCGGCGTCCTCGGTGGATGCAACTTGTTCGAAGCGTAGGGCACCACGCAACGACCAGCCCCGTGGATCGGCGAAGGCCTGGGCGGCGACCTTGGCGACATCGGCGATGTCCACGACAGGAGAGCCCGCTGTCGTGGTTGCCCAACGAATAGTGAACGGGCTGGCCAGTGGGTCGACCTCGAAGCTGTCCCACCAGGCCGCGTAGGAGTCGCGTGTTTCGAGGTCGATATCGCCTTCGGTATCGACAATACCCTCCGGGTCCAAGGCCAGCTCGAGGTGTCCTTGGTCATCGTCGGAGGGTTCGGGTTCGGAGCCTGCGGTGGAGACCTTGACCAGCGCTTTCGCGCTCCGACCCAGGGACCCAGGAGTGGTGGTGGTGACCGCGGAGACCTGCGCGGGAGCGAACGCCCGGTTGGCTGGGGGAGGGCGCTGGTCGGCGCGGTAGCCCAAGGCGATCACGGCCACCAACATTGCCACCAAAACCGCCAAGACTTTTTTAGGCACGCTCCGGGCAGGCTATCGCCGGGCCGGCGGACGGCCTGGGATGCGGCGTCGGCGGGCGGCTGGTTGCTCAGCGCTCGCCGGGCGGGCGGGCGGTGGGGGCGGTGGGGGCGACGAGCAATGCCTCCTGGGCCACTGCGCCGATCCGTCGGCCATGCAGGTTGGCCATGTCGCCTCGGGCCAGGCCCCGGCCACCCCCGGTGGCGGCGGTCTCGTGGGTCAACAACGTCCATTGATCAGCCCGGGACGGTTCGTAGAACCACATGGTGTGGTCCAGGCTCAAGACGTCGGTCTCCGCGTCGGTCCAGCTGCGCCCGTGGGGGTACATGGTGACGTCGCTGATGGTCTTGTCGCTCATCCAGGCCAGCAGGGCCGCGTGCAGCACCGGATCGTCGCTGGGCACCGCCTCGGTGCACCGCATCCAGATGCGCAATGGCTCGGTGATCCCCCGCCGCGGTCGAGGCGGGGGAGCATGCTCCAAGCGAATGTCCACCGGTACCTGCTCGCTGAACCAGGGATGACCTTCATCGTTGCTCAGCTCGGCCACCCAGTCCCGGTACCCGCCAAAGCCGGCCGGGTCGGTACCGGGAGTGACCGCGATCCGCTCCTGGTAGCTCAGGCCCTCGGTGGGCACCTGAAAGGAGAGCAATTGGCGGAAAACCTCCCGGCCGTCCTGCTCGGCCACCACGCTGCGGTGACTGAGGTTGCGGCCGTCGCGAACGCGCTCGACCCGGTAGCGAATGGGTGTAGCGGCCGCCCCCGAACGCACGAAATAGGCGTGCAGCGAGTGGGGTAACCGGCCCGCTTCGACAGTGGCCGCCGCGGCCAGCAGCGCCTGGCCCAGGAACTGGCCTCCGTACACCGGCCGGAGCCGTTCGGCGGGGGAGTGGCCCAGAAAGCAGTCGAGACCCTCGCTGCGCACCTGCAAGACATCCAACAGCTCGCCCAGATCCATGGCGGGGTTGCTAGCACGTCGGTGGAGCCGCGGTGCCGATCCGATCCGGTCAGGTCCGGTCAGGTCCGATTAGTACGATGCTGGCGGACAGCGACGAGAGGATGCGACGTG
This sequence comes from Acidimicrobiia bacterium, assembly GCA_031422955.1. Classification (GTDB taxonomy): domain Bacteria; phylum Actinomycetota; class Acidimicrobiia; order Acidimicrobiales; family CAIXPF01; genus CAIXPF01. The sequence goes on along the minus strand of JANPEN010000177.1, from coordinate 1,059 downwards.
GCCCCTAGCAACGAGCGGTCGGGCGTTTGTGCGCGCCGGGCGAGCGACGTGACGACGTTCCCGTCATGAAGGTCCGCGTCGCGGTAGCGAGCAATAACACACCCGCAGACCGAGATGGGCTGGTCCATTTTATCGACGGTCTGGAGGCGCGCCGCTTCGACACGGTCTGGCTTTCGGACACCCCGATGACCCCCGCGGTGGAGCCGCTGTTGGCCCTGGCCATCGCCTCGGGGCGCACCGAACGGCTCAAGCTGGGCACCAACGTGGTCGTTCCCGGCCGGAACCCGCTGCATCTGGCCAAGGAACTCGCCCATCTGGACCGGCTGACCGGTGGAAGGCTGCTGGTGGCCTTCATGCCCGGTATCGGCTCTGCTCGCGAGCGGGCCGCCCTGGGCGTCACCGGCATCGACCGAGGTCGCCGCTTGGAGCAGGTCATGGATCTGTGTCGGGCCTGGTGGGCCGGTGAGGCCGTCACCGCCGACATCGGCGGCTGGAGCTTCGAGCGGATCACCGTTTCGCCCGCGCCGGTGCAACAGCCCCTGGAGATCTGGCTCGGCGGGAATGGCCCCCTGGCCCTGCAACGCACCGGCACCCACGCCGACGGCTGGTTGGCGTCCCGAGCTACCCCGCAAGAAGCGGCCTCACACCGCCGCACCATCGAGGCCGCCGCTTCCGAGGCGGGCCGGTTCATCGACGAGGACCATTTCGGCATCAGCATCCCCTACGCCCGCCACCCCCTCAGCGACGCGGTGGTGGCGGCCACCATGCGCGACTGCGACGCCGAGCGGGCCGACATCCTGCCCATCGGCGCCCAGGAGGTGGCGGCCCTGTTGCGCCGACACATCGACGGCGGCCTGAGCAAGTTCGTGCTACGACCCATGAGCCTGGCCGACGGCTGGGACGCCGAGCTCGACTGGTTGGCCGAACACGCGCTGGGCCTACAGAACTGACCGGTCAGCCTTTCCGGGTCAGGATGGGGCGATGAACGAGAGGCCGGTTCGATCTTGAAGGAGGTGACGACCCCGAAGTTGCCGCCCCCGCAGCGACAACGCCAGATCA